>CAURWS010000271.1:0-5834 GCA_963528485.1 uncultured Pseudomonas sp.
TACAGGCAGGCCGGGGAGTCCCCTCTTTTATTGCTCTCGGAGACTGATCTCCAGTCTCCAGCGCCCGTCCCGAGTTGCACTGTGCCAGTCACCCTGCAACGGACGGGCCGCCAGCAGGTTCAGCAACAACCCCTTGTCAGTCTTCTGAATTCTCCAGCGCACATCCTTGCCGTTGAGTTTCAACTCGCCCCGTTGCGCAGTGCCCTGGGCGTTGAACAGCAGCGCCACCGCGCCATCGATCATCTCGCCATGCAGCTGCGGCTCGCGGTTGAACCACACGGCCAGGCCCTGGGGCAGCGTCTCGATCTGTTGCAGTTGAATCGGGTCGGGCGTGGTCACTCGGCCGATCATCAAGCCGACCATCACACCCACAATGGCGATAGATCCCAAAAACCGTGGCCACAGCTTCGGTCTCGGGTCATCTTCAGGGGTAGAATGCATCCCGTCCTTACGTTCGGAGCCGTGCATGTTTCACGTGATCCTTTTTCAACCAGAAATTCCGCCGAATACCGGCAACATCATCAGGCTCTGCGCCAACAGCGGTTGCCATCTGCATTTGATCGAGCCGTTGGGCTTCGAACTGGATGACAAACGCCTGCGCCGTGCCGGCCTTGACTATCACGAGTACGCCACGCTGCATCGTCACGCGGACCTTGCCAGTTGCCTGGAAAGCCTCGGCCATCCACGCCTGTTCGCTTTTACCACAAAGGGCTCCAAGCCTTTTCACGACGTCGCGTTTGCAGAGGGCGATGCCTTCCTGTTCGGTCCGGAAAGCCGCGGCCTGCCACCCGAAGTCCTCGACCCGCTCACCCCCGAGCAACGCCTGCGCCTGCCGATGCGTGAAGGCTGCCGCAGCCTGAACCTGTCCAATACCGTGGCCGTTGCGGTGTATGAGGGGTGGCGGCAGTTGGGGTTCAAGTGATCCGCTTTGGCTTGGGATCGCTACATCGACGCCCGAAGGGCATCAGAATAAGCATCCCAAGCCAAACAAAAAAGCGCCCATCACAGGCGCTTTTTTTCATCCACTCAGCCAGCCAGGCTTACTGAACGGTCGGGGTCTCGCCCGCTTCCTGCATGCGCTGCAATTCTTGCGCGTACAGGGCATCGAAGTTCACCGGGGCCAGCATCAGCGCAGGGAACGAGCCACGCACTACCAGGCTGTCGATGGTTTCGCGCGCGTACGGGAACAGGATGTTCGGGCAGAACGCGCCCAGAGTATGGCTCATCGAACCTGCATCCAGGCCCTTGATCAGGAAGATACCGGCTTGCTGGACTTCAGCGATGAAGGCGATTTCGTCGCCATTCTTCACTTCGACCGACAGGGTCAGTACGACTTCGTAGAAATCGTTTTCCAGCTGCTTCTGACGGGTGTTCAGGTCCAGGCTGACGCTTGGGGTCCATTCCTGACGGAAGATCGCCGGGCTTTTCGGCGCTTCGAACGACAGGTCACGCACATAGATACGCTGCAGCGAGAATTGTGGTGCTTCTTCATTGGAAGTGGCGCCGTTATTCGTTTGATCGGTCATCTCAGATCCTTCTTACTTTTAAGGTCTTGTAGGGTTCGAATTCAGGCGCTCAACAAGGCGTCGAGCTTGCCGGCGCGCTCCAGCGCGAAGAGGTCGTCGCAACCGCCGACATGGACCGAACCGATCCAGATCTGCGGCACCGACGTGCGTCCGGCCTTTTTTGTCATTTCAGCGCGAATCTGTGGCTTGCCGTCGACCTTGATCTCTTCGAAGTCGACATTCTTGCTTTCGAGCAGGTACTTGGCGCGCGAGCAATAAGGGCAATAATCGCTGGAGTAGACGACGACCTGGGCCATTTTCACTTCACCAGCGGCAGGTTGTCGCCGCGCCACGACGAAACGCCGCCCGACAGCTTGGCCGCGGTGAAACCGGCCTTGAGCAGCTCGGCGGCCACGTGGCCTGCGTGCTGACCGGCGGCGTCGACGATGATCAGGGTCTTGGATTTGTACTTCTCGAGTTCCGACGTACGGGACATGACCTTGTCCTGCGGGAAGTTCAGGGAGCCGACGATATGACCGGTGGCGTAGTCCTTCTTGGGACGTACATCGATGACCACCGCCTCGTCACGGTTGACCAGCGCGGTCAGTTCACCGGTGCTCAGGCTTTTGCCGCCCTTGTTCAGTTCTGTCGCGATCAGCAGTGCCAGCAGGATGACGAAAGCGCCAGAGATCAAATAGTGATTAGTGGCAAATGCAATCAGGTGATCAACCATCATTAGGTTCCAGGGCGTTAAAATGTCGGCCAGTATACACAGCCCCCAAGGTCGGCCAAAGCCCGTACGGCAGTGACGCCGTTTGAACTTGTCCCTAAACTGTCGATCTTTTTTCTACTTCACCTTATTAGCCAAGAGTGGGATTCATGACTACCACGCCTAAACCTCTGGTTCTGATCATCCTGGACGGCTTCGGTCACAGCGATAGCCACGACGGCAACGCGGTCTACGAAGCGACCGCCAGCAAGAAGACGCCGACCTTCGATCGCCTGTACAAGACCATGCCCAACGGCCTGATCTCCGGTTCCGGCATGGATGTCGGTCTGCCAGACGGTCAGATGGGCAACTCCGAAGTCGGCCACATGAACCTGGGTGCCGGGCGCGTGGTGTATCAGGATTTTACCCGCGTGACCAAAGCCATCCGCGACGGCGAGTTCTTCGAGAACCCGGTCATCTGCGCAGCCGTGGACAAGGCCGTGGGCGCTGGCAAGGCCGTGCACGTCATGGGCCTGCTGTCCGACGGCGGCGTACACAGCCATGAAGACCACCTGGTGGCGATGGTCGAGCTGGCCGTCAAACGCGGCGCCGACAAGATCTACCTGCACGCCTTCCTCGATGGGCGCGACACGCCACCACGCAGCGCGCACCAATACCTCGACACCATGGAAGCGGCCTACGGGCGCCTGGGCAAAGGTCGCACCGCCACGATCATTGGCCGTTACTTCGCCATGGACCGCGACAACCGCTGGGACCGCGTCGAATCGGCCTACAACCTGATCGTCGACGGCACCTCGGAATTCCAGGCGGCAACGCCTAAAGCCGGTCTGGACGCAGCCTACGAGCGCGGCGAAAACGACGAATTCGTCAAAGCCACCAGCATCGGCGACAAGGTGAAAGTCGAAGACGGCGACGCCGTGGTCTTCATGAACTTCCGCGCCGACCGCGCCCGCGAACTGACCCGCGTGTTCGTCGAAGACGATTTCAAGGACTTCGCCCGCGCCCGTCAGCCGAAACTGGCCGGCTACGTCATGCTGACCCAGTACGCGGCCTCCATTGCGGCACCTGCCGCGTTCACCAAAGGCAGCCTGGACAACGTGCTCGGCGAATACCTGGCGAAAAACGGCAAGACCCAGCTGCGCATCGCTGAAACCGAGAAATACGCCCATGTGACCTTCTTCTTCTCCGGCGGTCGCGAAGAGCCGTTCGAAGGCGAAGAGCGCATCCTGATCCCTTCGCCGAAAGTCGCGACCTACGACCTGCAGCCTGAAATGAGCGCGCCGGAAGTCACCGACAGGATCGTCGACGCCATCGAAAACCAGCGTTATGACGTGATCATCGTCAACTACGCCAACGGCGACATGGTCGGCCACAGCGGCATCATGGAAGCTGCGGTCAAGGCCGTGGAGTGCCTGGACGTGTGCGTCGGTCGCATCACCGAGGCGCTGGAAAAGGTCGGCGGCGAAGCGCTGATCACCGCCGACCACGGCAACGTCGAGCAGATGACCGACGAGCACACGCACCAGCCGCACACCGCGCACACCAGCGAGCCTGTGCCGTTCGTGTACGTCGGCAAGCGTGACCTGAAAGTGCGCGAAGGCGGCGTTCTGGCAGACGTAGCGCCGACCATGCTGACCCTGCTGGGCCTGAAAATCCCGAAAGAGATGACCGGCACCTCGATTCTGGTCGCCAAGTAAGCGCTGTAAACCGGCCTGTCACACGCTGACAGGCCGGTTTTTGTATGAAATGTCTGAAAGCCACGCCCTCAGAGCGTTTTTTTTGCAGCCACCGGCGGGCATACTAAGCCCGTCCTCACTCCCGGTATCGCCCAACCCCATGCTTCGCGCCCTGATCGCCCTTGCTTTGATTTGTCTGCTCAATCCGGCGTTTGCCGACGATGAGCGCGCACAAACCCAAAAACAGCTGGATGCCACGCGTCAGGACATTACTGAACTGAAGAAGGCGTTGAGCCAGCTGCAGGAAGAAAAATCCGGCGTTCAGAAAGATCTGCGCTCAACCGAAACCGAAATGGGCAAGCTGGAAAAGCAGGTGGAGGCCCTGCAAAAAGAACTAAAAAAGAGCGAAACCGAGCTACAACGGCTCGATGAAGAGAAAAAAAAACTCCAAAGCGCACGCGTTGAGCAACAACGACTGATCGCGATTCAGGCCCGCGCCGCCTACCAGAGTGGCCGCCAGGAATACCTCAAACTGCTGCTCAACCAGCAGAACCCCGAAAAATTTGCCCGCACCTTCACCTATTACGATTACCTGAGCAAGGCTCGTCTGGAGCAGCTGCGCAACTTCAACGAAACCCTGCGCCAGCTGGCCGAAGTCGAAAAAGACATCGACCTGCAACAGGCGCAATTGCTGGTTCAGAAAAGCTCGCTGGATGACCAGAAGTCCCAGCTCGACACCGTTCGCCAGCAGCGCCAGGTCGCACTGGCCAAGCTGAACCAGGACTACAAGGCGCGTGACCAAAAGCTACAGGCTCGCCAGCAGGATCAGGCAGACCTGACTAAAGTCCTCAAGACCATCGAAGAAACCCTCGCCCGTCAGGCCCGCGAAGCCGAAGAAGCGCGTCAGAAAGCGCTGCTGGCCCAGCAGGAAGCCGAGAAGCGTCAGCGTGAGCAACAGCAAGCGCTGGCGAAAAGCCGTGGCAAGGACGACAGCGATGAAGCCCCCCGCAAGCCGACAAGGGCGCCCGGCGCACTGGTTTCCAGCGCGGGTCAGTCCTTTGGTGGTGCTTTTGAGCAAGCAAAGGGAAAACTTCCTTGGCCTGTCGATGGTCGATTGTTGGCGCGTTTCGGTGAAACCCGCGGCGATGACGAGCGGACCAAGTGGGATGGCGTGATGATCAGCGCTGCGGCAGGCAGCCAGGTACGCGCTGTGCATGGTGGTCGTGTGGTCTTTGCCGACTGGTTGCGCGGCGCTGGCCTTCTGGTCATTCTCGACCACGGAAACGGCTATTTGAGCCTGTATGGTCACAACCAGAGTCTGTTGAAGGAAGCTGGGGACGTTGTCAAAGCCGGGGAAGCGATCGCCACTGTGGGCAACAGTGGTGGCGGTCAGGACACTCCGGCGCTGTATTTCGCTATTCGTCAGCAGGGTCGCCCTAGTGATCCGGCCCAATGGTGTCGCACTCAAGGATAAGTCGACACCTCACTCAGGAGTTCGTAAGACATGCTGTTTTCGTCCCGCCTCACCTCGCTGGCCCTGACTATCGCCGTGATCATCGGCGCTCCGCAGGCCATGGCTGCCGGTGCCGCTCCGGCTGCGGCCCCTGCGGCTTCCGCGCCCGCCAACGCTGCGAACATCAAGGCGCCGCTGCCGCTCGACGAGCTGCGCACCTTTGCCGAGGTGATGGACCGGATCAAGGCCGCGTACGTCGAGCCTGTGGATGACAAGACCCTGCTGGAGAACGCCATCAAGGGCATGCTCAGCAACCTTGACCCGCACTCCGCCTACCTCGGCCCGGAAGACTTCCAGGAGCTGCAGGAAAGCACCAGCGGCGAGTTCGGCGGCCTGGGCATCGAGGTCGGTGTCGAAGACGGCTTTATAAAAGTGGTCTCGCCGATCGATGACACCCCGGCTTCCAAGGC
>CAURWS010000272.1:0-5822 GCA_963528485.1 uncultured Pseudomonas sp.
CGAGGATGTTCCAGCCGCCGGGGGACTCCAGCGGGTAAGCCGCCGTTTGACGTTCGGCGATGCCAACACTGCCAGCCGCCACGCGTTTGCGCGGGGTCTTGATGCGGGGCGCGGCGAGGATTTCCTCGACCAGCCCCATGAAGGCAAAACCTGGCGCGAAACCCAGTGCAAATACCTGGTACTCACGCTGAGTGTGCCGATGAATCACTTCATGCACCGGCAGCCCGCTGCGTTTGGACAGCAGCGTCAATTCAGGCCCCACGCTGAGGTGATACCAGACCGGCAACACATGCTGCCGCCCACTTTTGGCCGCGTCGGGGGACAAACCCTTCAGCGCCTGAGCGATCACTTCGCGAGCCTGTTGAGGGCTTAGCGCCATCAGGTCGTAATGCACCATGAGTGTGGTGTAGGACGGCACCAGATCGATCAGATGCGTACCGAAGCCCTCGCGCAGACGCAAACTGGCGGCGAGCATCCACGGCATGTTGGCTTCATCGATGGCATCGAACAGACGCACCATCAGGCAATCGATTGCGACGACTTCGATACGCACATTCATGACGCGGTGTTCTTGCCCAGCGCCTGACGAATCTGCTGCACCGCCGCAATGGAGCTGGCGTTGTCGCCGTGTACGCACAGGGTGTCGACGTGCAGCAGCAGTTCGCTGCCGTCGCTGGCGATCAGCGCTTCGCCTCGGGACAGGGTCATGGCCTGACCGATGATCAGCGCAGGGTCGTGATGCACCGCGCCCGGCAGGTTGCGCGAGACCAGACGGCCCGCGCTGTCGTAGGCGCGGTCGGCAAAGGCTTCGAACCAGAGGGTAACGCCGCACTCATCGGCGATGGCTTGCGCTGCGCTGTTGTCGCGCATCGACAGCAGCATCAGCGGCAGTTCGGCGTTGTAGCGGGCGATGCCTTCGATGACTGCGCGCAGCTGCGTCGGGTTGGCCATCATGTCGTTGTACATCGCGCCGTGGGGTTTGACGTAGCTGACGCGACCGCCTTGAGCACGGGCAACGCCATCCAGCGCACCGATCTGGTAGTGCAGCAGGTCTTGAATCTCTTGCGGCGAACAGGCCATGGAGCGCCTTCCGAAACCCACCAGATCCGGGTACGCCGGGTGCGCGCCGATGGTCACGTTGTGGGTCAGGGCCACGGCCACGGTCTTGCGCATGACGCTGGGGTCGCCGGCATGAAAGCCACAGGCAATGTTGGCGCAGTCGATGTACGGCATCACCTCGGCGTCCAGACCCATGGTCCAGGCGCCGTAGCTTTCGCCGATATCACAGTTCAATAACAGGCGGCCCAAGGGATGATCTCCTGTGCGAATGACGGTTGGTGACGAGGCTTGAGTCTACGCGCGGGAAGCGTCCCTTTGCAGCGCTGAAACACGCCTGTCATGTGTAGGCGCATTCTTGGGCGGGAGCGGACGGGGCGTCCAACTAATAAAAGCGGGAGGGGGGGATAAGAAAAAGTGAACGGCGCGGGCGGATCGCAAAATCTCCACAGCACCCCGTGGGAGCCGGCTTGCTGCGGGCCGGCTCCCACGGGTTCTGAAGCGTGAGGGAGCTAGCTCACTGCCAATCCCGATTCACCTTGCGCACGTGATGCCGACCGACGAACACCCAGTCGATGAACAGCACAAAACTCTCGATCACCATCGAAAACAGCAGCGCACACACCAGGCCCCAGCCGATGACTTCCGGCGACAGCAGCACCTGCCAGGTGTAGCCGTTCCAGGTTTCCTTGCGGATGTCCGGGTCGGCGGCGGTCAGGACGTGCCAGGCGCGCAGGTACCACGGGCCTTGCAATGCCATGAACTCACGGTCGAGCACCTGATTGCGGGTCAGCAGATTGCTGATGTTGTTGGCATCGGTGCGAAACACCGGGTCATCGCTGCTGCGGTAATGCTGGATCAGCGCCTGCACGTCGCCATTGAAGAAGCGCTGGGCCGTGTCGTTGTAGCCGCGCAGGTTCTGCTGCGCTTCCAACAGGTGCGCTTCGACACGCTTGCTGTAGTCGCTGATAAAGCCGGGAATCTGCACGCCGATCAACAGGCCTGCCGTGAACAACACCAGTCGCAGATAGCTTCGCAGCATAGGTCCCTCTCAGTCGGTCTGGCCTTCGGCCACGCATTCGCCGCGACGCCACAGGCTCCAGTGGCCGGGTTCGTAGCGATTCCAGGTTTCGTTCTCGGTCAACGGCTCGGTGGCGATGACCGTGACCACGTCGTTTGGCGTGGTTTCGGCCTGAAAATCGACGATTACGTCGACATCTTTCAGCCTTGCCGGACCAAACGGCGCACGCCGGGTAATGTGCACAAGCTTGGTCGAACAGAAACAGAACAGCCAGTCGCCATCGCTAAGCAGGCCATTGAACACGCCCTTTTTTCGATACTCGCTGCAGGCTTGGACCAGGGTCGGCAGCAGCTGTTCGATCTCCACAGGCTCGGGGAAGGCCTCACGTACGCGGTTTAGCAGGTCGCAGAACGCAGCCTCGCTGTCGGTATCGCCCACGGGCCGATAGAACGTGGCGCTAGGGTGGAACTCTGCCAACTGGCCGTTGTGGGCGAAACACCAGTTGCGCCCCCACAGTTCGCGCACGAATGGATGGGTGTTGGACAGGCAGACCTTGCCGACGTTGGCCTGACGGATGTGGCCGATCACCACTTCGCTCTTGATCGGGTAGCGCTGCACCAGTTGCGCGACTTCCGACTCGCTGCTGGCGGCCGGATCCTGGAACAGACGCAAGCCGCGCCCTTCATAGAAGCCGATACCCCAGCCGTCGCGGTGGGGACCGGTGCGACCGCCGCGTTGCATCAGCCCGGTAAAGCTGAACACGATGTCGGTCGGTACGTTGGCACTCATGCCCAGAAGTTCACACATGCTCAGGTCTCGGTACGCTCAACGACACACATCATTTTTGTAGGGGCGCGCTTGCCCGCAAATCGTTTTGCCAGCCACCAAACGGGTGTCTGCAGAACTGCATCGTGGGCAAGCGCGCTCCTGCAGGAGTACCCGCCACGCTTTAAAGTTTGGGTTCGACCCGCTGACGGCCAACATTGCCGCCGTTGGCGGACGCTGCAGGGCTGGCGAAACGTGACGGGCCTTGCGTTGCGAACGGCTGGTCGTCTTCGGCCTTCTGCTCGGCGGCAGCCTGTGCGGCAGCGGCTTCGGCGTGGGCCAGACGGGCCTTTTTCTTGCGTAGGAAAGGTAGACGGATCAGCGCGAAAATGACGTACAGGCCCAAGGCAATGGAGCCGTAGGTCGACAGATCCAGTGCCGCGCGCCAGACGTTATTGCCGACCTTGAGGCCAAGGTCGAGCACGCTGATGGCCAGCGCCGGAGCGTATTTTTCCTTGACCGGGTCGATGATGGTCGGGCAGAACAGCAGCACCGCGCCGATCACGCGCAGCGGTTCGCGCAGATAGCGCCACATCCAGCCGGTGAGCTTGAACCACACCAACAGACAGCCCAACGCAGCGAACGCGTAGAGGCCCCAGGCAATCAGATAGTCGTTGTCGGTCATGACGTCCGTGGTAAGGCAGGTAAAGAGGCGCTTATGATAACGACTTTTCGCAAGCCTGGCTTACCCGGCTTCAGTTATCGGTCCGCATCGCCTCGAGCAGGCGCCTGTCGTAACGGTCTGTTTCACTTTTGAGAGAGCCCCGCATGCCTTCTTCCAAGACCCCGTCCAGCGCCCCCGTTGCCCGCAAGGCCGATGGCGCCGATCCGTATGCCTGGCTGCAGAACCGCGACACCGCCGAGGTGCTCGATTACCTCAAGGCCGAAAACGCCTGGCAGGAACAGCAACTGGCCGATCAACAGGCGCTGCGCGAGACCCTGTTTCAGGAGATCAAGGGCCGCATTCTTGAAACCGACCTGTCGCTGCCCTCCCCTTGGGGCCCGTACCTGTATTACACCCGCACCACCGAAGGTGACGAGTACGCCCGCCACTACCGCTGCCCGCGCCCTGCGGATGATTCCCAGACCATCGACGAAAACGCCGAAGAGCTGCTGCTGGACCCGAATGCACTGGCCAACGGCGGCTTCTTTTCCCTGGGCGCGTTCAGCATCAGCCCGGACCATCAACGCCTGGCCTACAGCACCGACACCAGCGGCGAAGAGGTCTACAGCCTGTACGTCAAGGAACTGAACAGCGGCGACGTCGCCAGCCTGCCGTTCGAGGACTGCGACGGCAGCATGACTTGGGCCAATGACAGCCAGACCCTGTTCTTCGGCGAGCTGGACGACACCCATCGCCCGCACAAGCTGTATCGCCACAGGCTGGGCAGCGACTCGGCGGAGCTGGTGTTCAGCGAACCCGACGGGCGTTTCTTCCTGCACTGCTACCGCACCAGTTCCGAGCGTCAGCTGGTGCTGGCGCTGGACAGCAAGACCACCGGCGAAAGCTGGGTGCTGGACGCCAGCAAGCCGCAAGAGGCGTTCGTCTGCGTCGCGCCACGCAGCGAAGGTCATGAATATTCGGTGGACCACGGCCTGATCGACGGCACCTGGAGCTGGCTGATTCGCAGCAATCAGGCGGGCATCAACTTCGCCCTGTTCCACGCCCCTGAAAAAGCCGGCAGCGCGCCTGAGCGCAAGGACTGGCAGACGCTGATCCCTCACAGCGACACGGTGATGCTCGACGGCTTCAGCCTCAACGCCCGTGGCCTGACCCTGAGCCTGCGCGAAGGCGGCCTGCCGATCGTCGAGGTTCACCCACAGGGTCTGTCGCCTTATCGCGTGCAACTGCCGGACGCGGCCTACAACCTGTATGTCCAGGACACCCTTGAATTCGAGAGCGACAAGATTCGGCTGCGCTATCAATCCCTGAACCGTCCGCCTCAAGTGCGTCAGTTGACCCTGGCCAACGGGGAACAGGTCGTACTCAAGGAAACGCCGGTTCTGGGCGTATTCGACGCCGATGCCTACGTCAGCCAGCGCCTGTGGGCTACCGCCGCCGACGGCACGCAGGTGCCGATCAGCCTGGTGGTCAAGCGTGAGCTGGCAGGCACTCCCGTGCCGCTGTATCTGTACGGCTACGGCGCCTACGGCGAAAGCCTCGACCCGTGGTTCTCCCACGCGCGGCTGAGCCTGCTCGATCGCGGCATGGCTTTTGCCATCGCCCACGTACGCGGCGGCGGCGAGCTGGGCGAAGCCTGGTATCGCAACGGCAAGCAGGAGCACAAGCAGAACACCTTCAGCGACTTCATCGCCTGCGCCGAGCATCTGATTGCACAAAACCTGACATCGGCCGAGAAACTGGTGATCAGCGGCGGCAGCGCCGGTGGCCTGTTGATCGGCGCAGTGGTCAATCAGCGTCCGCAGCTGTTCAAGGCAGCCATCGCCGAGGTGCCGTTCGTCGACGTACTCAACACCATGCTCGACCCCGATCTGCCACTGACCGTTACCGAATACGACGAGTGGGGCAACCCGCAGGAGCCTGCGGTCTACGCTCGAATCAAGGCCTACGCGCCGTACGAAAACGTCAGCGCCCAGGCGTATCCGGCGATGTTGGTGATCGCCGGTTATAACGACAGTCGCGTGCAGTATTGGGAAGCGGCCAAGTGGGTGGCAAAATTGCGCGACAGCAAAGTCGACGACAATCTGTTGCTGCTCAAAACCGAACTCGGCGCGGGCCACGGCGGAATGAGCGGGCGTTATCAGGGATTGCGTGACGTAGCGCTCGAATACGGATTTATCTTCAAGGTATTGCAGCTGGCCTGAGGAACTCCCTCCTGGCCTTTTGTCATATCAGACGGTGTGCGGACCCGCTGTAGTCCGCAGCCGTTTTGCAGGTCAGTAACTGGCAGTCCTCATT
>CAURWS010000273.1:0-5815 GCA_963528485.1 uncultured Pseudomonas sp.
GCGCTGATCAGGGTCTGTGATGCGGCCGGCAGTGTTTCGCATTACGCCATTACGTTCTCCGGGATCGTGCAGGTCACGCAGTATGGTCCTGTAAATTGGGGGGCGACAGTCCGGCATCGCTCCTGGCTTGGCAGAGCGCTAAGTCTCAAGGAGATCAAACGTTTCTACGACATCTATCATCCCGGCGTGAAAGACATCGAGGCGTATCTGGGCTGGCGGCGGGTGAACGAGTACTGGACGTCAACGAACATTCTGACCAACGACCGTGCCAGGACATTTCTGATGCGCACCGGTAAGGCTTCAGATAAGCAAGGTGGAACGCGGCTACTGGTTGTTTTCAAAGATCCTTGAATGATTGCCTGACAGGCTTGCCGGTGGTGGCGTCATCGAAACCGCTACCGCCGGCAAGCCGTGCTGCTACAGGAGATCAATGCGCGGTTCGTATTTTGGTATACATCGCCAACGCCGGCAGCAACTGCTGATCAATCGCCTGACGCACCGCCGGCAGGATGGTCGCGCTGCCGCTGAGCATTCTCTCCACCAGCTGACGCAACGCGCGGGCGCGGTCTTCGTTGAGGCCGCAGACGGCCTGGGCGCAGGCTTGTTCGGCGGTGGCGCCTGATGGCATTTCAAAGCCAATGGATCTGAGTTGACCGAGTAGATCGTCCTGGTCGATCAGGTCTGCATGCATCATGACGCTCGCTCCTTTCATTGAGGTTGAAGCGATTCTGGTAGTGCGCCGCACGCTCGGCAATACCTGTCGTCGGCAATGTCTGGCATGCACATCAGTGTGTCGGTTTTGGCTATGTAACCGTTTAGTTAATTCGGCATAATGGTCCCATTCAAATTGTCCGCGCCACGGTTTGGTCACCCTCTAGCGCGGACAAGCACCTCAACCCCGGTTTTGTAACGGCTTAACCGGGGCTTTTTTTGCCTGTCGTTTTTTGCCGGCGAGGGTTCTGCTGGCCTGGGGCTACGAGCGGTCTGCGCAACGCGGACCGTTTTGGTAAACTGCGCAGCCTTCCAGGAGCTGCCATGAACTACCGTCACGCCTTCCACGCCGGCAACCACGCCGACGTGTTGAAACACATCGTCCTGACTCGCTTGATCGCGCTGATGTCGCGCAAGGAGCAGCCGCTCGCCTATCTCGACACCCACGCAGGCCTTGGCCTGTATGACTTGCAGGGCGATCAGGCGACGCGCACCGGTGAATGGATCGAAGGCATCGGCCGTCTGTGGGACGCCGACGACATTCCGGAGGCCGCCGCCGGTTACATGGACGTGATCCGTCACATGAACCGCAAGACCGGCGAGCTGCGCTACTACCCGGGCTCGCCCGAGCTGGCCCGTCGCGTGACCCGCGAGCAGGACCGCGTGCTGCTCAACGAGAAGCACCCTGAAGACGGCGCCCTGCTCAAAGACAACATGAAATACGACCGCCGCGTCGCCGTGCACCTGGGCGAGGGCTGGCATGTGCCACGCGCGCTGCTGCCGGTGCAGGAAAAACGCGCGGTCATGCTGATCGACCCGCCGTTCGAGCAACTGGACGAAATGAAGCGCTGCTCGGTGGCCCTCAAGGAAACCATCGGCCGGATGCGCCAGACCGTCGCGGCCATCTGGTACCCGATCAAGGACCATCGTGCGCTCAAGCGTTTCTATCAGGAACTGGCCGAAACCGGCGCGCCGAAGCTGTTGCGAGTGGAGTTGCTGGTGCATCCGCTGGACACGCCGAACAGCCTGAACGGCTCGGGCCTGGCGATTGCCAACCCGCCGTGGGGGTTGGAAGAGGAGTTGCGTGAGCTGCTGCCGTGGCTGGCCGAGAAACTGGGGCAGACCCAGGGGGATTGGCGGCTGGATTGGTTGATTGCTGAAGCCTGAGGGTTTAACGCCCGCCGCACGCCGAACACGAAACGTGGGGGCGCGGGCTTGCTGGCTAGGGGGGTTAGTCCGTCAACACCGTGGTGTGTTTTTGCACGCCTTCCCCCGCCCGCCGGCTCCCACAATGCGCGACCGCGCTAGACTTGGACGCGGTCGATTATGGTCAAACCTGATTAAGGCTCGGCGGCATGCACACACCCGTCCCGCCAATCCCGCAATAGCCCTGCGGGTTCTTCGCCAGGTACTGCTGGTGATACGCCTCGGCGAAGTACACGGTCGGCGCCTGGTCGATTTCGGTGGTGATCTCGCCCAGCCCGGCCTTGGTCAGTTCAGCCTGAAACACTTTGGCGCTGGCCTGCGCCGCTTCCAGCTGTTCTGGCGTGGTGGCGTAGATCACCGAGCGGTATTGGGTGCCGATGTCGTTGCCCTGACGCATGCCCTGGGTCGGGTTGTGCAGCTCCCAGAACATCGCCAGCAGCTCCTCGTAGCTGACCTTCTCCTTGTCATACACCACCAAGACCACTTCGCTGTGGCCGGTCAGGCCCGAGCACACTTCTTCATAGGTCGGGTTCGGCGTGAAGCCGCCTGCATAGCCGACGACTGTGCTGACAACGCCATCACGTTGCCAGAAACGACGCTCGGCGCCCCAGAAGCAACCCAGGCCGAAAATGGCGAATTCGACGTCGTTGAAGAACGGGCCCAGCAGGGGGTTGCCGTTAACGAAGTGCGTTTCAGGCAGGGCCATCGGCGTTTCGCGGCCCGGCAGCGCCTGCTGGGCGGTAGGGAGTTCGTTTTTGTTCACAAGAATTTCCGAGCGCAGGGCCATGAGGTCAATCCTCTCTGGACAGGTGACTGCCGTATGTAAGGGCTGGATGTGCTGAATCCAATGAAAGGCGGTCAGTTTGCCGCACAAGCGTGGGGCAGGGAAGGGCTCAGGACTGAGTGGCGCGGGGGTAGCGACGCAAGGCGTTGATCAGGTCTTCACCGGGGATGGGCTTGTCGAACAGATAGCCCTGGCCCACGTCGCAGCGATGGCGGCGCAGGAAAGCCAGCTGCTCGGCGGTCTCGATGCCTTCGGCGACCACGGTCAGTTTGAGGTTGTGGGCCATGGCGATGACGGCCGAGGTGATCTCCATATCGTCCTGATCATCCGGGATGTCGCGGATGAAGCTGCGGTCGATCTTGATAACGTCGATGGGGAATTTCTTCAGGTAGCTGAACGACGAATAACCGGTGCCGAAGTCGTCCATGGCCAGGGTCAGGCCTAGGGTTTTCAGCGATTCCAGCTGCAGGCGGGTGTCTTCGGTGGCCTCCAGCAGCAGGCCTTCGGTCAGTTCCAGCTCCAGCAGCGACGGGTCGAGCTGTTCTTCGCGCAGGATGCTGGCGAGCGAGCTGACCAGATCAGGGTCGGAGAACTGCTTGGGCGACACGTTGATCGCCACGTGCAGCTTGCCGTAACCGGCGGCGGTCAGTTGCTTGCTCATGCGGCACGACTGACGCGCGACCCATTTGCCGATCGGGATGATCAGGCCGGTTTCTTCGGCGACGCTGATGAACTGATCCGGGCGGATCATGCCCTTTTCCGGGTGATTCCAGCGCAGCAGCGCTTCCATCCCCAGCAACCGGCCCGTGCGCAGGCACAGCTTGGGCTGGTAGAAGACTTCCAGCTCGTTCTGGGTCAACGCTCGGCGCAGGTTGTTCTCGACGAACAGCTTGTAGCTGGCCTCGGCGTTGAGCGCTTCAGTGAACACCTGGACCTGATGCTTGCCGTTGGCCTTGGCCTTGTGCAGCGCAAGGCCCGCGTTCTTCATCAACGTTTGCGGATCACGACCATGCAGCGGCGCGCAAGCCAGGCCCACGGAGCCGGTGACGCTGATCAGCTGGTTGTCGACGAACATCGGTTTGTCGAGGGTCGTCAGCACCTGATGGGCGATGCGCTGGCCATCTTCGGGGCCGGTATCGTCCAGTAGAACGGCAAATTCGTTACTGGCAAAGCGCGCCAGAATCCCGGTCGGGCTCAGGCTGTTGCGCAGGCGCCGGGCCAGGCTGATCAGCAGCTTGTCGCCGGTCTGATGGCCGAGGCTGTCGTTGATACGCTTGAAGTTGTCGATGTCCACCAGCAACAGGCTGATCGGCGTTTCGACGTCCCGCGCGAAATGCTCGTCCAGGGTGCGAATGAACGCCGGGCGATTGCCCAGGTTGGTCAGGTTGTCGGTGTACGCCAGGCGCTCGATCCGCTGCTGGGAGAGCTTGGCCTGGGTGATGTCTTCGTAGATGCCGATGTAATGGGTCAACTCGCGGTTGTCGCCATACACTTTGGAGATCGACAGCTGGCCCCAGTAGGGCTCCAGATTTTTGCGCCGGCTCTTGAACTCGCCCTGCCAGCTGTTGCTGGTCGCCAGGCTGGAATTGGCGTCGAGCAGCAGCGAGCCGAGATTTTCCAGGGCCGGTAACTCCGACAGGCGGTGGCCGTGGACCTCGTCGGCGGTGTACTGGGTGATCTCGGTGAAACTCGGGTTGACGTACTCGACCACGCCGTCGCAATTGACCAGCAAAAACGCATTGGCGCTCTGCTCCACGGCACGCTGGAACAGGTGCAGGGCGTTGGTCGCGGTGCGGCGGTTGTGGTTGTTGATGGCCTGCGCGAACTGGTCGGCCAGCTCACCGGCAAAGGCGATCTCGTCGGACTGCCACTCGCGGGCCGCCCCGGTCTGTTCCAGACACAGTACGCCAACCACGTGGCCGTCAATGCGAATACTGGCGTCCAGGATCGCGTTGATGTCACGAGGGCCAAGGCTTTCGGCCAGCTCGCGAGTACGCGGGTCATGCTGGACATCATGGGCGTCGATGGCGCGACTGGTGTGCAACGCTTCCAGGTAAGTGGGGAAACGGCTGATGTCGATCGGCGCGGCCTTGAGGTACTCGTTGGTGTCGCGGCGGTACTCGGCGATGGGCTCCAGCACCTTGCCGTTGAGGTTCCAGATGGCAGCGCGGTCGATGTCGTAGATTTCGCAGGCGCTTTTGGTGATCAGCTCTGCGGCTTCCAGCAACGAGTCGTTGGAGCGATAACGGTGACGGGTCAGGCGCAGGATCAGGTCCTGCTGCGCGCGCACACGCTCCAGGTGCATGAGCTGCTCGTACTGGGCGCGCTGATTGAGCTCCAGGGCGATCTGCAGGCGCGAGTTCTGCACTTCCAGATCGGGGGCAATGGTCAGTTCGCTGGCGTCGAAGACATCGTCGACTACCATCAGGTAGCCACGCAGCAGCTCGCGATTGTGCTGCCGATAGCCTTCACCGATTTCCAGCAGGCCCAGTGGGCCGCGGGTGGTGTGCAGGGTGTAGCGGATGATGTAGTGCGAGTTCGTGCCCAGTTGCATCTGAACGGAGTCGTGTAACTGGTACCGGGCCTCAGGCTCCATCAGGCTGGCGTAGGGCGCTCCGATCAGGGCGCATAGCTCGATGGCGGGCATGTCGAACTGCTTTTCGCAGCTTGGGTCCAGGTACAGCATCGCCCAGCTGGGTTCATTCAGCCGCTCGAAACGCAGCATGCCGAGCCGCGAGGGCACCGGCAACTGAGTCACGACCTCGGCTGCCGATCGGGCGGCAGCATCAGGTTGGCTTTTCATGAAGGAACTCGCTTTAAGAGTACTGTCGCGCGTGGGCAAGGAGCCCATCGTTAAATCGCGTGTCGCAAGGTTGCATCATGGCGAACGGGCTGACAAGTGAGCGCGATGGCTTAGTGCTATAAATCTGTCGGCAAAGCATGCATTAACTGAAGGTTGTTGGTCGGATTTGTCGGAAAGGGCTGGTAAGTGGTTGTTATTAGTGGCTTGCCGCGCTTCTTGTTGGGGCCTGATCGCCGAGTCAGTCGTATTGGTTGAAGTTCTGCCTAACGGCAGAAGCGTTTCGCCTCCGGCGAGTTACTTGGAAAAGCACC
>CAURWS010000274.1:0-5806 GCA_963528485.1 uncultured Pseudomonas sp.
TACTTGCGTTCGGCCAGAGGCACGATGTCGCGAGACGTTTCGCCGGTGTACAGCTGGCGCGGGCGGCCAATCTTGTACGGGCTGGAGAGCATTTCCTTCCAGTGCGAGATCCAGCCGACGGTACGCGCCAGGGCGAAGATCACGGTGAACATGCTGGTCGGAATGCCGATCGCCTTGAGGATGATGCCCGAGTAGAAGTCGACGTTCGGGTACAGCGAGCGCTCGATGAAGTACGGATCGGTCAGCGCGATCTCTTCCAGACGCATCGCCAGTTCCAGCTGCGGGTCGTTGGTGATGCCCAGCTCGCGCAGTACTTCGTCGCAGGTCTGTTTCATCACGGTGGCGCGCGGGTCGCGGTTCTTGTAGACGCGGTGGCCGAAGCCCATCAGCTTGAACGGATCGTTCTTGTCCTTGGCCTTGGCAATGAACTTGTCGATGTTCGAGACATCGCCGATTTCATCGAGCATGGTCAGTACGGCTTCGTTGGCGCCGCCGTGGGCAGGGCCCCACAGTGCAGCGATACCGGCAGCGATACAGGCGAACGGGTTGGCACCCGAAGAGCCGGCCATGCGCACGGTGGAGGTCGAAGCGTTCTGTTCGTGGTCGGCGTGGAGGATGAAGATCCGGTCCATGGCCTTGGCGAGCGTCGGGCTGATCGGCTTGATCTCGCACGGCGTGTTGAACATCATGTGCAGGAAGTTTTCCGCGTAGCTCAGGTCGTTGCGCGGGTACATCATAGGTTGACCCATGGAGTACTTGTAGACCATCGCTGCCAGGGTCGGCATCTTGGCAACCAGGCGGATTGCGGAGATTTCGCGGTGCTGCGGGTTATTGATGTCCAGCGAGTCGTGGTAGAACGCCGAGAGGGCGCCGACAACACCGCACATGACGGCCATCGGGTGGGCGTCGCGACGGAAGCCGTTGAAGAAGGTCTTCAGTTGCTCGTGCACCATGGTGTGATTCTTCACGGTGACGACGAATTGGGCTTTCTGCTCGGCGGTTGGCAGTTCGCCATTGAGCAGCAGGTAGCAGGTTTCGAGGTAGTCGGACTGCTCGGCCAGTTGCTCGATCGGGTAGCCGCGGTGCAACAGAATGCCGTTGTCACCGTCGATATAGGTGATCTTGGATTCGCATGAGGCGGTCGACATGAAGCCTGGGTCGAATGTGAAGCGTCCGGTGGCGGTCAGGCCGCGTACGTCGATTACATCGGGACCAACGGTGCCGGTCAGAATGGGCAGCTCGACGGGGGCTGCGCCCTCGATGATCAACTGCGCTTTTTTGTCAGCCATGTGGCCTCCTATTTATACTTCAAATCATCAGACAGGCCCCCCACGCAGGGCCCGCATCACTATAGTGAGATAAATTCTAAAGTCAATTTGCCAAAAGTCTTGTAGCAGAAGGATTTAACCCAAGGTTTTCCTCGAAATTCCCTGCCATTTACGCCTTTTACTTCACTAAAGCAATCAGCCATTAGGGGAGGGCATGTGCGTTGTCATTAGCGGGCTAACTGTCTATACTCGGCACCCGACCGCCAGGGGCTTGCAGGCCTGTTTTTCTGGGGGTCGTCACTTCCTGGGTAGTGGGTACCTGACCAGTGCACTTCCCAACAACTTGCCCTGATTCCTAGGGGCTCTTCAGTGTGAAAAAAGCCGTGAAAAGCCAACGACCTGTAAACCTAGACCTAAGGACCATCAAACTCCCCATCACCGCGATCACGTCGATCCTTCATCGCATCTCCGGCATCATCCTCTTCATCGGCCTTGCCTTCATGCTCTACGCATTGAGCAAGTCGCTGGGTTCTGAAGAAGGCTTTGCCGACATGAAGTCGACCTTGACCAGTCCGCTGGCCAAGTTCATCGCATGGGGGCTTCTGTCTGCCCTGCTGTATCACCTTGTGGCAGGTGTTCGTCACCTGATCATGGATTCGGGTGTCGGTGAGACGCTGGAAGGCGGCAAACTGGGCTCGAAAATCGTCATCGCCATCTCCGTGGTGCTGATCGTTCTGGCGGGAGTTTGGATATGGTAACCAGCGTTACGAACCTGTCTCGTTCGGGCCTCTATGACTGGATGGCGCAACGCGTCTCCGCCGTAGTGCTCGCGGCTTATTTCATTTTCCTGATCGGATACCTGGTCGCGCACCCTGGCATCGACTATGTCACGTGGCACGGTCTGTTCTCCCACAACGGCATGCGCATCTTCAGTCTGCTGGCCCTCGTTGCCCTGGGCGCTCACGCCTGGGTCGGCATGTGGACCATCGCGACCGACTACCTGACTCCAATGAGTTTCGGCAAGTCCGCGCTGACGGTGCGTTTCCTGTTCCAGGCTGTATGCGGCGTCGTGATGTTCGCGTACTTCGTCTGGGGTGTGCAGATTCTTTGGGGTATCTGATTCATGGCTAACATCAATACACTTTCATTCGACGCCATCATCATTGGTGGCGGCGGTGCAGGCATGCGTGCTGCCTTGCAGCTGGCTCAGGGCGGCCACAAGACCGCCGTAGTCACCAAGGTATTCCCGACTCGCTCGCACACCGTATCCGCCCAGGGTGGCATCACCTGCGCCATCGCTTCGGCCGACCCGAACGATGACTGGCGCTGGCACATGTACGATACCGTCAAGGGTTCCGACTACATCGGTGACCAGGACGCTATCGAATACATGTGTCAGGAAGGCCCGGCTGCGGTCTTCGAACTGGACCACATGGGTCTGCCGTTCTCGCGTACCGAAACCGGTCGTATCTACCAGCGTCCGTTCGGTGGTCAGTCCAAGGACTTCGGTAAAGGCGGTCAGGCTGCACGTACGTGCGCCGCGTCCGACCGTACCGGTCACGCCCTGTTGCACACCCTTTATCAGGGCAACCTGAAAGCCGGCACCACCTTCCTCAACGAGTACTACGCCGTAGACCTCGTGAAGAACGCCGAAGGCGCTTTCGTTGGCGTGATCGCCATCTGCATCGAAACCGGCGAAACCATGTACATCAAGGCCAAGGCCACTGTACTGGCGACCGGCGGCGCAGGTCGCATCTACGCTTCGACCACCAACGCCCTGATCAACACCGGCGACGGCATCGGCATGGCGCTGCGTGCAGGCGTTCCGGTTCAGGACATCGAAATGTGGCAGTTCCACCCAACCGGCATCGCCGGCGCAGGTGTACTGGTTACCGAAGGTTGCCGCGGTGAAGGCGGTTACCTGATCAACAAGCACGGCGAGCGTTTCATGGAGCGCTATGCGCCTAACGCCAAGGACCTCGCTGGTCGTGACGTTGTGGCCCGTTCGATGGTTAAAGAGATCATCGCCGGCAACGGTTGCGGTCCGAACGGCGACCACGTGATGCTCAAGCTCGATCACCTGGGTGAAGAAGTGCTGCACAGTCGCCTGCCAGGCATCTGTGAGCTGTCCAAGACCTTCGCTCACGTTGATCCGGTTGTCGCGCCAGTGCCAGTCGTTCCAACCTGCCACTACATGATGGGTGGCGTTGCCACCAACATTCATGGTCAGGCAATGACCATGGACGCCGAAGGCAACGACTCTGTCATTCCGGGCCTGTTCGCCGTCGGCGAAGTGGCCTGCGTATCGGTTCACGGTGCCAACCGTCTGGGCGGCAACTCGCTGCTCGACCTGGTTGTGTTCGGCCGTGCTGCCGGCCTGCACCTGGAAAAAGCGCTGACCGACGGCATTGAGTACGATGAGGCTACCCAAGCCGACATCGACCTCGCGCTGAGCCGCCTGAACGCACTGAACAACCGTACCGATGGCGAAGACGTTGCCACCCTGCGTCGCGAGCTGCAAAGCTGCATGCAGAACTACTTCGGTGTATTCCGTACCGGCGAATACATGAAGAAGGGTATCGAGCAACTGGCCGACCTGCGCGCGCGCATCGCCAACGTCAAGATCAACGACAAGTCCCAGGGCTTCAACACCGCGCGTATCGAAGCGCTGGAGTTGCAGAATCTGCTGGAAGTCGCTGAAGCAACCGCAATCGCTGCCGATACGCGTACCGAGTCCCGCGGCGCTCACGCCCGTGAAGACTTCGAAGACCGTGACGACGTCAACTGGCTTTGCCATACCCTGTACTACCCGGGTGAGAAGCGGGTTGCCAAACGTGCAGTCAACTTTGCGCCGAAAACCGTACCGGCGTTCGAACCGAAAGTCCGGACTTACTAAGGGTGGCCGCTATGTTGAAAGTCGAAGTTTATCGTTACAACCCCGACACCGACTCGGCACCTAAGACCCAGGTGTTCGAGGTCGATACCGGCGGCAAGGACCTGATGGTTCTGGACGTGCTGGCGCTGATCAAAGAGCAGGACGAAGGTTTCTCCTACCGTCGTTCGTGCCGTGAAGGCGTTTGCGGTTCCGACGGCATGAACATCAACGGCAAGAACGGCCTGGCGTGCATCACGCCGCTGTCGGCTGTGGTGAAGAACAACAAGCTGGTGGTGCGTCCGCTCCCTGGTTTGCCGGTCATTCGTGACCTGGTCGTCGATATGAGCATCTTCTACAAGCAGTACGAGAAGGTGAAGCCATTCCTGCAGAACGACACGCCGGCTCCGGCCATCGAGCGTCTGCAGTCGCCTGAAGAGCGTGAGAAGCTGGACGGTCTGTACGAGTGCATCCTGTGCGCTTGCTGCTCGACGTCCTGCCCTTCGTTCTGGTGGAACCCTGACAAGTTCCTCGGTCCAGCTGCACTGCTGCAAGCCTACCGTTTCCTGGCTGACAGCCGTGACACCAAGACCCAGGAGCGCCTGGCATCGCTGGACGATCCGTTCAGCGTATTCCGTTGCCGCGGGATCATGAACTGCGTAAACGTTTGCCCGAAAGGCCTTAACCCAACCAAGGCTATCGGTCACGTACGCAGCATGCTTCTGACCAGCGGTATCTGATGTTCCGGCCCGTGCTGATGCGCGGGCCGGTTCGTTGCACCAGTGGCATCGATACATCGCAGTATTTGAAAATGTTGTACCCGTAAACGCTGCGGCGCAGGCTTCAACCGGCGCCGTAGTTTTAACCTGAGCAGCGGTCATATGGCTGCGGCTCTTATTTTGAAGAAATGAGACCAGCAGGGGCATCCGGGCTGGTACCCGGACTATCTGCGTGATCCTTAGCGACTTGATACAGGCAGCGACTGGATACATTCGCTGTATGGGCTTTTCAGGTTTGCTTTGGCGTCGACGCCGGTGGTGTCCCCTAACCGAGGGTGACCAAGCATGCAAGAAAGCGTGATGCAGCGCATGTGGAACAGCGCCCACCTTTCAGGTGGTAACGCTGCCTATGTGGAAGAGCTCTACGAGCTCTACCTGCACGACCCTAACGCTGTGCCAGAAGAGTGGCGCACCTACTTTCAGACGCTGCCTGCAGAAGGTGGCACTGCCAACGATGTATCGCACTCTACGGTTCGCGATCATTTCGTGTTGCTGGGCAAAAACCAGCGCCGCGCTCAGCCGGTCTCCGCCGGGAGCGTGAGCAGCGAACACGAGAAGAAGCAAGTCGAAGTGCTGCGACTGATCCAGGCATTCCGTATGCGCGGCCATCAGGGTGCGCAACTCGATCCTCTGGGTTTGTGGAAGCGTACTGCGCCAGCTGACCTGTCGATCAACCATTACGGTTTGACCAACGCTGACCTCGATACCACGTTCCGTGCCGGCGACCTGTTCATCGGCAAGGAGGAGGCGAGCCTACGCGAAATCGTCGAAGCCTTGCAGAAGACATATTGCCGCACCATCGGCGCCGAGTTCACGCACATCGTCGATTCCAACCAGCGCAACTGGTTCATGCAGCGCCTCGAAAGCGTGCGTGGCCGTCCAGCATA
>CAURWS010000275.1:0-5795 GCA_963528485.1 uncultured Pseudomonas sp.
CTGATGCTGGCGACCGTTGTGCTGATCAAGATGAAGCGCCAACAGTACGTTTGGGTCACCATCCTGCCAGCCTCCTGGCTGCTGATCTGCACCGTGACCGCAGGCTTTATCAAGCTGTTCGACCCAAGCCCTGCGGTGGGCTTCCTGGCCTTGGCCAAGAAATACAGCGCAGCAGCGGACGCCGGACAGATCCTCGCACCGGCCAAGACCGTTGAGCAGATGCAGCACGTCATCTTTAACGCGTACACCAACGCGGCGCTGACCACGCTGTTCCTGTTCGTGGTGCTGAGCATCCTGTTCTACGCGATCAAGGTCGGCCGCACAGCGTGGGTCAAGCAAGAGCGTACCGACAAGGAAGCGCCCTTCCAGGCTTTCCCGAAAACCCACTGAATGCGCTGTGAAGCGAGGAGCTGTGTATGTTCAATGACCTGAGTCGGCTGGGTAAGTATCTGGGTCAGGCCGCGCGCCTGATGGTCGGCATGCCGGACTACGACACCTACGTCGAACATATGCAGAACAAACACCCCGACAAGCCGGTGATGTCTTATGAGGCGTTCTTTCGGGAACGCCAGGATGCGCGTTACGGCGGGAAGGGCGGACCGAAGTGTTGTTGACCCGCTGGTAAGCCGGGCGGAAGTGCTGTTGAATCGCTGATCGGTTAACACGTTCCTTGTAGGAGTGAGCTTGCTCGCGATTGCGTGAATTCAGGCACCGCTGTGGTGAATGACATAACGCAATCGCGAGCAAGCTCACTCCTACAGTCATTTTTGTGCTGGAGATGCCTTGTGTTCACTCCCATTCCCGTCACGGTGCTGAGCGGCTTTCTCGGCGCGGGCAAGACCACCTTGCTGCGTCACCTGCTCAAGGAAGAGCACGGCCTGAAAATCGCCGTGATCGAAAACGAATTCAGCGACGCCGGGGTCGACACCCAATTGCTCGGCAGCGAGCCGGTGCAGGTGATGACCCTGTCCAACGGCTGCGTGTGCTGCACCATTCACACCGACCTGACCAAGGCGCTGGTGTTGCTGCTGGAGCGTCTGGACAGCGGCGAGATCACGTTCGACCGTTTGGTGATCGAGTGCACCGGCCTGGCTGACCCTGCGCCCGTTGCGCAGACCTTCTTCATCGACGAAGAACTGCGCGAGCGCTACATCCTCGACGGCATCATCACGCTGGTGGACGCGGCGCACGCCGACACCCATCTGGAACAGACCATCGCCCAGGCGCAGATTGGTTTCGCCGACCGCCTGCTGGTGAGCAAGACCGATCTGGTGGACGAGGCCACGTTCAACGCCCTGAGCGAGCGCCTGACGCGCATCAACCGCCGCGCGCCGATCCGTGTGGTCGAGCACGGCAAGATCGACTTGGCCGAACTGCTCGATGTGCGCGGCTTCAACCTCAACGCCGATGTCGGCGGCCTGGTCCTGCGCCCGGCAGCCCCCGCAGGCCGTGGCATCGATCGTATCAGCAGCCTGGTTCTGCGCAGCGACAAGGCGCTGGATCTCGACAAGCTCAGCGAGTTCATGAACCTGTTGCTGGAAGACCACGGCAAGCAACTGCTGCGCTACAAAGGCGTGCTGAACATTGCTGGTGAAGAGCGCAAGCTGGTGTTTCAGGGCGTGTTGAAGCTGTACGGTTTCGATTTCGACGTGGAGTGGGCCGAAGGCGAGGCGCGGGAAAGCGTGATCGTGTTCATCGCCGACGATCTGCCGGAAGAGAAGATCCGGGAGGGGTTTGCCAAGCTGGCGGCGGACTGAAACGCACAAAAAAGCCCGGCGCAAGAGCCGGGCTTTTTCACATCACAAAACCGCTATCAAGCGCCGTAAACCGGCAGCTTGGCGCAGATGGCTTTGACTTTCTCGCGAACGCCGTCGATGACCGCTTCGTTGTTCAGGTCAGCCAGGATGTCGCAGATCCAGCCAGCCAGTTCCTTGCACTCTGCTTCCTTGAAGCCGCGAGTGGTCACAGCCGGGGTGCCGAAGCGCAGGCCCGAGGTGACGAACGGGGAACGTGGGTCGTTCGGCACGGAGTTCTTGTTCACGGTGATGAACGCGCGACCCAGGGCGGCGTCGGCATCTTTACCGGAGATGTCCTGTTTGATCAGCGACAGCAGGAACAGGTGGTTCTCGGTACCGCCGGACACCACGTCGAAACCGCGCTCGATGAACACAGCGGCCATGGCCTTGGCGTTCTTGACCACTTGTTGCTGGTAGGTCTTGAACTCAGGCTGCAGGGCTTCCTTGAAGCAGATCGCCTTGGCGGCAATGACGTGCTCCAGAGGGCCGCCCTGGCCGCCCGGGAAGACTGCGGAGTTCAGCTTCTTCTCGATCTCGGCATTGGCGCGCGCCAGGATCAGGCCGCCACGTGGACCGCGCAGGGTCTTGTGAGTGGTGGTGGTCACGACGTCAGCGAATGGAACCGGGTTCGGGTAGACGCCAGCGGCGACCAGACCGGCCACGTGGGCCATGTCGACGAACAGGTAGGCGCCGACCTTGTCAGCGATGGCGCGGAAACGGGCGAAGTCCAGCACCTGCGAGTACGCCGAGAAACCGGCCACGATCATTTTTGGCTTGTGCTCGACCGCCAGACGCTCGACTTCGTCGTAGTCGATCAGGCCGTTGCCGTCGATGCCGTACTGAACAGCGTTGTACAGCTTGCCGGACGAAGAAACGCTGGCGCCGTGGGTCAGGTGACCGCCGTGGGCCAGGCTCATGCCCAGGATGGTGTCGCCAGCGTTGAGCAGGGCCAGGTAAACGGCGCTGTTGGCTTGCGAGCCTGCGTGTGGCTGGACGTTGGCGTAGTCGGCGCCGAACAGCTCCTTGGCGCGGTCGATGGCCAGTTGCTCGACGATGTCGACGTACTCGCAACCACCGTAGTAACGCTTGCCTGGGTAGCCTTCAGCGTACTTGTTGGTCAGCACCGAGCCCTGGGCTTCCATGACGGCGGGGCTTGTGTAGTTTTCCGAGGCGATCAGCTCGATGTGCTCTTCCTGACGCTTGGCTTCTTGTTCCATAGCGGCATACAGGTCGGAGTCGTACTTGGCGATAGTCAAATTACGGCTGAACATGGCGGTCCTCGGGGATCGGGCAGTAGAAAAGGGGGGCATTCTACAACATCGCGTTTTATCTGGCATATGAAAGCGGGTCATGTCGCAGATGAGCGGGCCGCAAGCGCCCAGTTCCGAGCTGAAAGCCACCAGCCGCAAGCGGCCAGTTCCGAGCTGCAAGCCACTGGCCGCAAGCTGACCGCGTCAGGGCTTCTACTTGCAGCGTGTCAGGAGATTAATCAAAGATTCCAGATTCGCCCCCCGGACTGGCTTTTGCCTGCAGCTTGTGGCTTGAAGCTTATAGCGGCTTCTAGTCGAGCATGAACAGCGCATCATTGCTGAACTGCGCCTCGAACCGCTGCGCCGGCATCGGCCTGCCGAACAGATAACCCTGCACCTCGTCACAGCCATGCTCACGCAGGAATTCCAGCTGCTCATGGGTTTCCACGCCTTCGGCGATCACCGCCAGATTCAGGCTGTGGGCCATTGCGATGATGGCGCGGGCAATCTGCGCGTCCTGCTCGCCGGACGGCAGGCCGTCGACGAAGGTGCGGTCGATCTTCAGCACGTCGATGGGGAATTGCTTGAGGTAGTTGAGCGACGAATAGCCGGTGCCGAAATCGTCGACCGCAATGCTCAGGCCCAGACGTTTGAGGCCATCGAGGATCTGCATCGCCTCGCTGACTTCGCGCATCAGGATACTTTCGGTCAATTCCAGCTCCAGGCACGCCGGCGGCAGGCCGGTTTCCTGAAGGATGTTGGCGATACGCATGCCCAGCTGGCCATCAGAGAATTGCCGCGCCGAGATGTTCACCGAGACCTTGGGCACGCGCACCTTGGCCTGATGCCATTCGCGCAGTTGGCGGCAGGCCTCCTTGAGCACCCACTCGCCGACTTCCACCACCAGGCCCAGCTCTTCGAGCACCGGAATGAAATCTCCCGGCGGCACCAGGCCGCGACGCGGATGACGCCAGCGCAGCAGGGCTTCGGTGCCGGTCAGGCGCTTGCCGTCGCCGCTGAACTGCGGCTGGTAATACAGGGTGAACTCTTCCTGCTCCAACGCGTGGCGCAGGTCGCTCTCCAGCTCCAGACGCTCCAGGGCGCTGGCGTTCATATCCGCCTGATAGAACTGGAAGTTGTTCTTGCCGCGCTCCTTGGCGTGGTACATCGCAGTGTCGGCGTTCTTCATCAGCTGGCTCAGCTCATTGCCGTCCTGCGGGCTCAGGGCGATGCCGATACTCGCGGTAACGAAAAACTCGCGGCCTTCGAGCACGAACGGTTTCACCAGGCTGGCGAGGATCTGCTCGGCCACGTGAATGGCGCGGGTCAGCGCCGCCTGTTGCGAAGCGCCGGGTTGCAGCAGCAGGGTGAATTCGTCGCCGCCCATGCGCGCCACGGTGTCGTCTTCGGCGACGCATTCGAGCAGGCGCGAGGCCATTTCCTTGAGCATGCGGTCGCCTGCAGCGTGGCCCAGGGAGTCGTTGATCGGCTTGAACCGGTCAAGGTCGAGGAACATCAGCACCACCCAGGCGTTCTGCCGTTCGGCGTGTTGCAAGGCGGTGTGCAGACGATCCTGGAACAGCGTGCGGTTGGGCAGGTGAGTCAGGGCGTCGTAGTAGGCGAGGCGGTGAATGCGCTGCTCGCTGGCCTTGCGCTCGCTGATGTCGCTGAAGAAGCACACATAGCTGGCCAGATCGCCTTCGTCATCGAACACCGCCGTGATGCCGACCCACGCCGGATAATGCTCGCCATCCCGTCGCTTGAGCCACAACTCACCCTCCCAGCTGCCGCGCTGGTGCAATTGCTTGAGGATGTAGCCCATGTGGGCTTCCTGCTGGTCTTCGACGGTCAGCATCATGGGCAGTTGATCGAGCACCTGCGCCACGGCGTAGCCGCTGACCCGGCTGAACGCGTCGTTGGCCTGCACGATATAGCCCGCAGGGTCGGTGATCAGGATCGCCGAAGTCGAGTGTTCGAATACCGTCGCAGCCATGCGCAGGTCTTTTTCCGCGCGGCGCTGCTGACTGATATCACGGCCCACACCGAGAATGCCTTCAAAGGCGCCGGACTCATCCCACACCAGCACCAGACGCAGCTCGACAGGAATCTTGCGGCCGTCAGCGCGCAGACAGTCGAACAGGAACAGCTGCGTCGGCACCTCGCTGCGCAGTTGCGCCAGGGTTTGCGGTTTGTTCAGCGCCTGGCCGACGCGGTGCAGCAGGGCTTGCAGGCCTGACAGCTGCTGCGGGTTGGCGATGATCGAATTCCAGCCGTTTTCCAGAATCCACTCGGCGCTGTAACCCAGCACGGCGTTGACCGAGGGGCTGACGTAATTGGGGCGCAGTCTGGGGTCGGTGGAGAAAATCACGTCGCTGATGCTTTCGGCCAGCATGCGATAACGCTGCTCGCTGTCGCGCAGGGACTGGCTCGCTTCGACCTGTTCGGTGATGTCCTTGGCCACCCCGATGATGCGGGTGATGCGGCCGTTCTTTTCCCGCGCCAGGGCTTGCTCGCGGATGTCGAAACGCCGCCAACGCCCGCGCCGGTCACGGAAGCGCAACTGGCATTCGGTCAGGTCGCTACAGTTCTCTTCGCTGCGCATCAGGCGCAATTGCTCGTAGGGATCGGTGTCGTCCGGGTGCAGGAGAATTTCCCAGAAGTACTCGCCCATCTCCTGCAGGTCTTCTTTGCTGTAGCCCAGCGTCTGACCCAGGTGATGGTTGCTGTAAATCATGCGGCGGGTCACGAC
>CAURWS010000276.1:0-5789 GCA_963528485.1 uncultured Pseudomonas sp.
CGCATGTAGGTCGGGGAGATGCCTTTCATCACGCTGTAGATCGGCAGGATCATGAACGGCAGCATAATGTGGACCATCGAGATGTACACGCCGACCCGGTTGAACACCAGTTCCAGCGGTTTATCGATAATGCCCATGGCCATCAGCGCGCCATTGATCAGACCGCCCGATTGCAGCAGCACGATCCACGCCGCGACGCGCACCAGGATCGAGGTCCAGAACGGCAGCAGCACGAGAATCATCAGCAGGTTGCTCTGACGCGCAGGCAGGTTGGCCAGCAGGTACGCCAGTGGGTACGCGAGGAACAGGCAGATCACCGTGATCACCAGGCCCATCCAGAAGGTGCGGGCAAAGATGTCGATGTAGATCGCCTGATCCGGGGTCGCAGGCGCCACTTCACCGAGGTCATCGATGCGGTGGTCGACAGCGGCCAACAGGTAATAGGGGGTGAAGCTTGAGGTGTTGCGACGGATCGCCTGCCAGTACGCCGGATCGCCCCAACGTTCGTCGATGCTTTCCAGGCCTTCTTTATAGGAGGCAGGTTCTTCTTTGAACGGCAGCGCGCGAGCGGTTTTCGCCAGCAGACTGCGGTAACCGGCCAGCTCCTGGTTCAGGCGTTTGGACAGATCGCCCAGGGTCTGATTCTTGCGGGCGTCGGCCAGGTCCTGGCTTGCCGCCTTGTACACAGCCTCCGGTGGCAGCCCCTTGCCATCCCACTTGCTCACTTCAGTCACAGTGAGCGGCATGCCGCCCACCACTTCAGGGTTGCTCACGCTTTTATAGAGCAGTGCCGCGATCGGCACGAGAAATACCAGCAGCAGGAAAATCGCCAATGGCGCGATCAACGCCTGAGCCTTCCAGCGGTTGACGCGCTCGGCACGGGCCAGGCGTTGCTTCAAGGTCGGGCTGGCGCCTTCAGTCAGGGGCACGGCGGTGGCCATAGCGAACTCCGAAATCTTTCAACGATGGGTGCGTTCTCTCACCCTTGCGAGCGAGAAAACGCACCTGGTTTAACGCAAGACGTAACGCTTATTTGGCAGCCCAGGCGTTGAAGCGCTGTTCGAGCGACTCGCCGTTGTCGGTCCAGAAGCTCACGCTCAACTGCACCTGATCCTTGATGTTCTCAGGGGTGGTTGGCATGTTTTTCTGGTTGTCGGCGGTCAGCAGGGCAACGGCCTGGGAGTTGGCCGGACCGTAGGCGATGTTCTCGGAGTAGGTCTTCTGTTGCTCAGGCTTGAGGGTGTAAGCCAGGAACTTCTTGGCTTCCTCAACGTTTTTCGCGCCCTTTGGAATGGCCCAGGAGTCGAAGTCGTAAACGCCGCCGGTCCACACCACTTTCAGGTTGCTTTCTTTCTGCACGGCAGCGATACGGCCGTTGTAGGCCGAGCTCATCACGACGTCACCCGACTGCAGGAACTGCGGCGGCTGAGCACCGGCTTCCCACCACTGGATGCTTGGCTTGAGCTCGTCGAGCTTCTTGAAAGCGCGGTCCTGGCCGTCTTTGCTGGCCAGTACTTTGTAGACGTCTTTTGGCGCAACGCCATCTGCCATCAGGGCGAATTCCAGGGTGTACTTGGCGCCTTTACGCAGGCCGCGCTTGCCCGGGAATTTCTTGGTGTCCCAGAAATCAGCCCAGTTGGCCGGGGCGGTTTTCAGCTTGTCGGCGTTGTAGGCCAGCACGGTCGACCACACGAAGAAGCCCACGCCGCAGGTCTGGATGGCACCCGGCACGTAGTCTTCTTTCTTGCCCAGGATGGCCGGATCGATCTCTTCGAACATGTCCTCGTCGCAACCTCGGGACAGCTCCGGGGATTCGACTTCCACCAGATCGTAAGTCACGCTCTTGGTGTCGACCATCGCTTTGATTTTGGCCATCTCACCGTTGTACTCACCGGCAATGATCTTGCCGTTGCCCGCTTTTTCCCAAGGTGCGTAGAAGGCCTTCTCCTGAGCTGCCTTGTTCGAGCCACCAAAGGAAATAACCGTCAGATCGGCGGCCATGGCTTGCGCCGCGCACATCATGCCGACCGATAAGGCGGTGAGCTTTAATGTCGTAAGCATTTATTTTTCTCTCCACGAACAAATGTTGGTTAAGCGATGGGGCGATTTTTTCGCCTCTGATGCATCGGGTGACGCATACCGCAGGTGAGGCCTACACAGGTGAATCAGTGCGCTTCCTGCAAAGGGTCCAGCGCGCGAGCGTGCTCGACCTGCCATCCAAGTGGCACAACGTCGCCAACGCTCAGTGCCGGATCGAGCTCGGCAATCGGTTGTTTGACGAAGAAATCGGTTTTACCGGCAACTTCCAGACGCACGCGCACGTGGTCGCCCAGGTAGATGAATTCGGCGACGCGACCGGAGAAACGGTTGACGCAACTTTCGCTGCGACCGTTGAGGTTCACGCGCTCGGGGCGGATCGACAGCGTTACCGGGCTGCCTGCGGGGCCGACGTTGATCGCCAGCGCCTCGACCTTCTCGCCACGGCCCAGGGCCACGACGCAACGGTCGCCGGTCTGGCTGAGCAGGGTGCCGTTGATGCGGTTGTTCTCGCCAATGAAGTTGGCGACAAAGGTGTTCTTCGGCTCTTCGTACAGGGTGCGCGGTGGGGCGATCTGCTGGATTTCGCCTTGATGGAAAACCGCCACGCGATCGGACATGGTCAGCGCCTCGCCCTGGTCGTGGGTCACGTAGACGACCGTCACGCCCAAACGCTGGTGCAGGTGTTTGATCTCCATCTGCATGTGTTCGCGCAGCTGTTTATCGAGTGCGCCCAGCGGTTCGTCCATCAGCACCAACTGTGGCTCGAACACCAATGCGCGGGCCAGGGCCACACGCTGTTGCTGGCCACCGGACATCTGCGCCGGGTAACGATGGGACAGCGCGCCGAGCTGAACCATGTCCAGCGCCTTCTTCACTTTTTCAGCGACGTCGGTCTTGCTCATGCCGCGCACCGACAGCGGGAACGCGAGGTTCTCGGCGACCGTCATGTGCGGGAACAGCGCGTAGTTCTGGAACACCATGCCGATGTCGCGCTTGTGCGGCGGCACGTTGTTGATCGAGCGACCGGCCAGCAGGATCTCGCCTGCGGTCGGCGTTTCGAAACCGGCGAGCATCATCAGGCTGGTGGTCTTGCCGGAACCCGAAGGCCCGAGCAGGGTGAGGAACTCGCCTTTGCGAATGTCCAGGTTGAGGTCTTTGACGATCAGGGCTTCGCCGTCGTAGCTCTTTTGCACACCACGAAAGCTGACCAGAACATCACTTGCCCCAGCGCTTGAATCGACGTTGCTCATTACCCACACCTTTGTTTAATCAACCGTGGGAACAAGCCTAGATGAGGCTACAGGCCGCGCAAATCGGGGCGCAGGAGAGATTGGCCTAGGTGAGCTGGAAGGTTCTCTGTAGGGATTGCCCTACAGGGATGGCGGGGATAGGTATGTGGTCAACGGGATAGTTTTTGCCTGTTCTGGCCTCGTCGCGAACAAGCGCGCTCCTACAAGGGATCGCATCGTTTTGTAGGAGCGCGCTTGCCCGCGACGGCGATTTCGTTCACGCCGCGAAGGTCGTTTTTAGGCACGCAATCAAACCAGCTTGTGCTCCATCGCATACTTCACCAATTCCGCCAGCGACGTGATGTTGAGCTTCTGCATCAGCCGCGCCTTGTGGGTGCTGATGGTCTTGCTGCTCAGGGCCAGTTGCTGGGCGATGTCGTTGACGTTGGCGCCTTGAGCCAGACGCTCGAACACCGAAAACTCGCGTTCGGACAGCAGCGAATGCAGAGGCCGGCTGTCGGTCAAACCCACTTCGAAGACCATGCGGTCGGCCAGATCCGGATCGATGTAACGCCCGCCCGACGCCACCCGCCGGATCGCCGTCAGCAGCAATGCGGGGTCGCTGTCCTTGGTCGCGTATCCCGCCGCACCGATCTTCAGTGCGCGGGCGGCCATCTGCGCTTCATCGTGCATCGACAGCACGAGAATCGCTGGCGGGTTGTTCAGCGCACGAATCCTCGGAATCGCCTCCAGACCGTTCACCCCCGGCATGGAAATATCGAGCAACACGACCTCGCACTCGATGTGGCGCAACGCCTCCAGCAGCTGTTCGCCATTACTGGCCTCCCCCGCCACCTGCAGGTCTTTGGCCAGACCGATCAACTGCTTGATGCCCTCGCGGACGATGGTGTGGTCTTCGGCGACCAATACACGAATCACTGCACTTGCTCCTGCGCGACGTGTTCCAGCGGAATGTAGATGCGCAAGGTTGTGCCTTCTCCCTGCGTGCTGTCCAGATGCAATCGTCCGCCCATGATCAGCACCCGCTCGCGCATGCCCACCAGCCCGAACGACGCCGGACGTTCCTCGCGCTGATCGAACCCTTTGCCATCGTCGGCGACCGTCATGCACAAGACGCCTTTGTTGAGGCTCAGGTTCAACTCGACGGTGTGCGCTTCGGCGTGGCGCATGACGTTGGTCAGCGACTCCTGAAGGATGCGGAACAGGCCGATGGCCGTGGCGTCCGGCAGGGCCGGCAGGTTGTCCGGCACCTGCACCAGACACGGAATCTGCGTGCGCGCCTCGAAGCGCCGCGCCTGCCATTCGATGGCCGAGGCGATCCCGGCGTCGAGAATCGGCGGGCGCAGCGCGGTCGCTACATCGCGCACCAACTGGAAGAGCTGAGCGATCAGGCGCTTCATGCTGTTCAAGCGATCGCGCAGGCCAGGGTCGAGATCGGCGTAGGCCAGTTCGCACATCGACGTTTCCAGCTTCAGCACGGTCAACATCTGACCCAGTTCGTCGTGCACTTCCCGGGCGATGCGCGCCTTTTCCTCTTCCCTGACGGTTTCCAGATGAGCCGACAACTCGCGCAATTGCTCGGCCAGCACCTGCAGCCGCGCCTCGCTTTCCTGCAACGCGGCAAGAGAACGCCGACGCTCGGTGACGTCGGTGATGAACACCACCAGGTACTCGGCTTCACGAAAACGCAGGAAACTCAGCGAAACGTCAGCAGGCAGAATGCTGCCATCAGCGCGCACACAATTGCTTTCGAAGTTCTGCGGGGCCTCGTCGCTGGAGCGGGCGTTTTTCCACAGGTTGAGCCAGCGGTCCATGTTCAGGTTGGGCTCGAAGTCGATCAACGGCCGATCCACCACACCGCCTCGCCCGTAGCCCAGCATGCTCTCGGCGGCCTGGTTGGCGTAGCGCACGTGGCTGTCCCAGTTGACCCAGAGAATGCCCACGGTGCTCTGATCGATGGAAAACTGCGCCAGACGCAAGGCCTCTTCGCTGGCCAGACGCTTGGTGATGTCTTCCCGCGCCGCCAGCAGATCACGCTCCAGCACCTGCTGCTGTTTGCGCTGCCAGAACACGATCGCGCCGCTGGCCATCAACAGCACTAGCAGCAACAGGGAGATGTTTTTCCACAGGCCCGGCAGCTCGCTGACCTGTGGGTATTTGGGTTGCAGCCACTGGGCGTGCAGTTGATCCAGATCCTTGGGCGCAATTGCGCCCAGCGCCTGGCTGATGATGTCGGCGAGCAGCGGCATGTCGCGGCGCGAGGCCACGCGCAGCAACTGCGGGAAGCCGATGTCACCTACCACCGCCAAGCCTGCGAAGTCGCTTTCGCGGGACAAACGACTAAGCTGCGCTTCGTCGATCACCGCATATCGCGCCTGCTGGCTCAGCAGCAGCTGCAACGCCTGACGCTCAAGCGGCACGCCTTGCAGATTCAGGTGGGTGTAGTTGGCACGCAAATAATCCGCCGTGACGCTAGGCATGCGTACGGCCACTCTGGCC
>CAURWS010000277.1:0-5780 GCA_963528485.1 uncultured Pseudomonas sp.
GCCCAATGTTCCAGCCATTCGTGCAGCTGGTCGGGGGCTATCGGCTGCTTCATGCGCTGTTGAGCATTGTCGAACGCTTTTTCCCACCAGACGGCCGCGCAGGCGCGATCGAACTCGTTGGGGTGATCGCAGCAGCCATAAAGCACTTCGCGCACGAACTGGCGTTGAGGTTGTGGCACTGTCAGTGTTGCGCTCTTGTACACCAGCCGCTGCCAGATGGCAGGGCGTGGCAGGTTTGGCGAGACGTTGCGGGTGTCGGCCAGTGCTGCGGCGCTGACCGGATCCTGCCCGTGCTTGTGCAACCACGCGCGGACCTTGGCGCGAAACAGTTGTTTGCGGCTCCAGTAATGGTGGATCAGGTCGGGGCACTGCTCCAGCTCCAGTGAGCGATACGCTGCGACACCCAGGCAGAACTCTTCCAGGGTGATGGCACCGGGCGTGACCGGGAAGAACTCATCCATCAGCGCGATGGCCGTGTCCAGAATCGAGGCGTTGTTGCGCGTCAGGCCAATGACCCCTGAATTCACCAGATTCATGGCATCGTCCGCCATCCCGCGTTCGGCGAGCACCTTTGCCAATGCCGTGTAGAGCACGGTGTCCTTGTAGTCTACGTAGCGCAACTTGAGGGCATTGCACAGCAGGCTGTCAGGGCGAACCCGTTCGAACAGCGCCATAGGGCTTGCACGGAAGAAGGTGTCGGTGTCGATCAGGATCGCTTTTTCCGCTTCCTCCAGCACGATGCGTGCGACCACAGGCTTGCAGCGGAAATGGTAGTTGTGCGGCCCGCTCCATTCGTGCCGCATCTGGGCATCAATGGGGCGAATGCGTACAGGCAAATGGCGGTAGGGTTCGGGATTGTCGCTGAACACCTGAATGTCGAAAGGCCGTTCAGTGCCTGCCTCGGTCTGCGCGAGGGCGCTGGCGATGCTGAACACGGCTTCCTGGTGGTAGGTGTCGGCGCCGAACACCAGATAAACCAGCTGGGGGCGGGAAGTGATCGTACTGATTGAAGTCAACTGCTTGGATATCCGTCTCGGTAAGGCTTGGGCAGGCTGTTTGACATCAGCCTGCCGAGCGAACATTACCCTATAGTAACCGGGATGTTCGAGACAGATTCCGACCGATCAGCGGGGCAGCTTGAGATTGTTCCAGACAGACAGGCTAGGTTCAGCCTGATTGAGCGTGTAGAAGTGCAAACCCGGGGCTCCGCCTTGTAACAAGCGCTCACACATCTCTGTGATGACCTGCTCGCCGAACGCCTGAATGCTCGCCGAATCGTCGCCGTAGGCTTCCAGTTGCTTGCGAATCCAGCGTGGGATTTCCGCACCACAGGCGTCAGAAAAACGCGCCAGCTTGCTGTAGTTGGTGATCGGCATGATGCCCGGCACGATCGGGATGTTGACGCCCATCTTCTGCACGCGTTCGACGAAGTAGAAGTAGCTGTCGGCGTTGAAGAAGTACTGGGTGATCGCGCTGTCGGCGCCGGCGTTGGCCTTGCGCACGAAGTTCTTCAGATCGTCTTCGAAGTTGCGCGCCTGCGGGTGCATCTCAGGGTACGCGGCGACTTCGATGTGGAAGTGGCTGCCGGTTTCTTCGCGAATGAATTCGACCAGATCGTTGGCGTGACGCAGCTCACCGCTGGCCATGCCCATGCCGGAGGGCAGGTCGCCGCGCAGCGCAACGATGCGCTTGATGCCGGCATCCTTGTACTGGGTCAGCAGGCCACGCAGGTCGGCCTTGCTGTCGCCGACGCACGACAGGTGCGGCGCGGACGGGACGTTTACTTCTTTTTCCAGCTGCAGCACGGTGTTGATCGTGCGGTCACGGGTCGAACCGCCAGCGCCGTAGGTGCAGGAGAAGAAATCGGGGTTGTAGCCGGCCAGCGTGCGAGCGGTGGCGAGCAGTTTTTCATGGCCAGCGTCGGTCTTGGTCGGGAAGAACTCGAAGCTGTAGCGACGGTCTTGGGACATGGAGCGAGTCTCCAGCTGCAAGCCACAAGCTACAAGCTGCAAGAAGGGCGGTGCGCCGGTTCTTGCAGCCAGTGGCTCAAAACTTGGTGCTGCTAAATGCTTGGACGATTTGAGGGCCTGAAGCGGCAAGCAAGAGCAACGATGTCGCTTTCACTTGCCGCTTGAAGCTTGCCGCTCAAAGCTGCTTTTAGTAACGGTACGCGTGCGGCTTGAACGGACCTTCAACGGTCACGCCGATGTAGTCGGCTTGGGTCTTGGTCAGCTTGGTCACGACGCCGCCGAAGCCACGTACCATTTCCAGAGCCACTTCTTCGTCCAGTTTCTTGGGCAGTACTTCAACGGTCAGGCGCTCGGCTTTCTGAGCCGGGCTCAGGTCAGCGTACTTCTGGCCGAACAGGAAGATCTGGGCCAGCACCTGGTTGGCGAACGAACCGTCCATGATGCGGCTTGGGTGACCGGTGGCGTTGCCCAGGTTCACCAGACGGCCTTCGGCCAGCAGGATCAGGTAGTCGTCGTTCTGTGGGTCGAACTCGCCAGCGCCGGTACGGTGGATCTTGTGCACCTGAGGCTTCACTTCTTCCCACGCCCAGTTCTTGCGCATGAAAGCGGTGTCGATTTCGTTGTCGAAGTGACCGATGTTGCAGACCACGGCGCGTTTTTTCAGCGCTTTGAGCATGTTCGCGTCGCAGACGTTGACGTTGCCGGTGGTGGTCACGATCAGGTCGATCTTGCCCAGCAGGGCCTTGTCGATGCTCGCTTCGGTGCCGTCGTTCTCACCGTTGATGAACGGCGAAACCACTTCGAAACCGTCCATGCACGCTTGCATGGCGCAGATCGGGTCGACTTCGGTGACCTTGACGATCATGCCTTCCTGACGCAGCGACTGCGCCGAGCCCTTGCCCACGTCACCGTAGCCGATGACCAGCGCTTGTTTGCCGGACAGCAGGTGGTCGGTGCCGCGCTTGATGGCGTCGTTCAGGCTGTGACGGCAGCCGTATTTGTTGTCGTTCTTGCTCTTGGTGACCGAGTCGTTGACGTTGATCGCAGGGATCTTCAGTTCGCCCTTGGCCAGCATGTCCAGCAGGCGGTGAACGCCAGTGGTGGTTTCTTCGGTGACGCCGTGGATTTTTTCCAGCATCGCCGGGTATTTCTTGTGCAGCAGCTCGGTCAGGTCGCCGCCGTCGTCGAGGATCATGTTGGCGTCCCATGGCTGACCGTCCTTGAGGATGGTCTGCTCCAGGCACCACTCGTACTCTTGCTCGGTCTCGCCTTTCCAGGCGAAAACAGGGATGCCGGCCGCAGCGATGGCGGCAGCGGCCTGGTCCTGAGTCGAGAAAATGTTGCAGGACGACCAGCGTACTTCGGCACCCAGGGCAACCAGGGTTTCGATCAGCACGGCAGTCTGAATGGTCATGTGGATGCAGCCGAGAATCTTCGCGCCCTTGAGCGGTTGCTCACCGGCGTATTTGCGACGCAGACCCATCAGGGCTGGCATTTCGGATTCAGCGATGATGGTCTCGCGACGGCCCCATGCAGCCAGGGAAATGTCGGCGACCTTGTAGTCGTTGAAATCGTTGGGCGTCAGTACAGCGCTCATAAAGAGTCTCCATTCGTAGTGTGCGAATGGGCGCCGTTGTGCGTTTAAGGCCTGTCCGGCTGCGATGAGCCTTGAACAGACAACGCCCCATCCGAGCCTGACAGGTCTGACCTGCTGCAGCGCCCCTCGGACAGGTGGCGGGAGAACGGTATCAAGCAGTGATGACCGTTTTTTGAAGCGGTGGCGATTATAAACCTTGAGCGGCAAGCTGCAAGCTTCAAGCTACAAGTGGTGGTGATGCGCAGCACGCGGTAATCTCTGGTCCCACGCCGACGGGCTTTTAACTTGCGGCTTGTCGCTTGCCGCTTAGAACTGCTTTTGGAGCCGCCATGAATTTCCACACTCGCAAATGGGTAAAACCCGAAGACCTGAACCCCAACGGCACGCTGTTCGGTGGCAGTCTGCTGCGCTGGATCGACGAAGAAGCGGCGATCTACGCCATCGTTCAGCTGGGTAATCAGCGGGTGGTGACCAAGTACATTTCCGAGATCAACTTCGTCAGCGCGTCGCGCCAGGGCGACATCATCGAACTGGGCATCACGGCCACCGAATTCGGCCGGACCTCGATCACCCTGACCTGCCAGGTGCGCAACAAAATCACCCGCAAGAGCATTCTCACGGTCGAGAAGATGGTGTTCGTGAACCTGGGAGAGGATGGTTTGCCAGCACCGCACGGCAAGACCGAGATCACGTATGTGAAGGATCAGTTCAAGGATGAGGCGGTCGACGAGTGATCCCCCATCGAGATGAATGACCTGCACCTGTAGGAGTGAGCTTGCTCGCGATCGCGATTTGTTAAGTAGAGGTCCTATCGACTGACCAGACCCGAGCGCGTGCAACCTCACTCCTGGAGTTGGTTTCGTTTCTGCAGCAGATAAGCCGTATCAGTCGGGATGGGTCGCCTTCCACTCCCGCAACCACTGCAATCCTTGGCTTGTGTCGCCTTTCGGACGGTATTCACAGCCGACCCAGCCGGTGTAGCCCAGGCGGTCGATTTCTTCGAAGATCCACGGATAATTCACTTCGCCCAGATTCGGCTCATGACGATCCGGTACGCCTGCGATCTGAATGTGGCCAACCCCTGCAAAGTCGCGGCGCAGCTTACTGATTACATCGCCTTCGACAATCTGGCAGTGATAGAAGTCGAACTGCACCTTGAGGTTGTCAGCGCCCACTTCCTTGCACACCGCCTGACCCTGATCCTGACGGTTCAGGAAAAAGCCCGGCATGTCGCGGGTATTGATCGGTTCGATCAGGATCGTGACACCCGCCTTGGCCGCTTCCTGCGCTGCAAAGCGCAGGTTTTCGATGTACACCGCGTGGTGCTTCTGGCGCAGGTCTTCGCTCGGCAACAGGCCGGCCATCACGTGGATGCGATCGTTGCCCAGCACCGCTGCGTATTCCAGCGCCTTCTGAATGCCTGCGCGGAACTCTTCTTCACGTCCCGGCAGCGAGGCAATCCCGCGTTCGCCCTTGGCCCAGTCACCCGGCGGGGCGTTGAACAGCGCCTGCGTCAGGTTGTTGTCGACCAGACGCTGCTTGATGTCGGCCGCTGTGAAATCGTACGGGAACAGGTACTCAACGGCTTCGAAACCGTCTGCCGCCGCGGCAGCGAAGCGATCGAGGAAATCGTGTTGCGGATACAGCATGCTGAGGTTGGCAGCGAAACGAGGCATGGTTGTCTCCAGAAAGGCTTAAACGAAAGGCCAGATCAGCAGGGTCATCAAAAAGCCCAGTGTGCCCAGAATGGTCACCAGGAATGTCCAGGTGCGCAGGCCGTCACCGACGTTCAGGCCAGCCAGCTTGGTGAACATCCAGTAACCGGCGTCGTTGATGTGCGACATCGCCAGACCGCCACCGCCCATGGCCAGACACAGCAGGGCCATGTGGTTGGCAGAGAGGTTCAGGGTAGCGATCAGCGGGCTGAGAATACCGGCAGTGGTCACCAGCGCCACTGTGGTCGAGCCTTGAACGGCGCGCAACAGCAGGGTCAGGATGAAGCCCAGGGCCAGAACCGGCAGACCGGTGCTGCGCAGTGCTTCGGACACGACCGCACCGATACCGGTGTCGACCAGCACTTTACCGAACACGCCGCCAGCACCGGCAATCAGGATCACCATGGCCACGCCCGGCAGCGCCGAACCGATCACGTCAGAAACCTGACTGCGGCTCCAGCCACGGCGCGAACCCAGAATCCAGGCGCACAGCAGGGT
>CAURWS010000278.1:0-5750 GCA_963528485.1 uncultured Pseudomonas sp.
GGCCATGGGCATGACCACCGTGGCCGTTCACAGCGCCACCGATCGCAACGCGCGCCACGTGCGGGAGGCCGACCTCGCCGTCGACCTGGGCGGCAGCAAGGCTGCCGACAGTTACCTGCAAATCGACAAATTAATCGCCGCCGCCAAAGCCTGCGGCGCCTCGGCGATTCATCCGGGCTACGGCTTTCTCTCGGAAAACCCAGGGTTTGCCCGCGCCGTCGAGCAGGCCGGCCTGATTTTTCTCGGCCCGCCCGCCTCGGCCATCGACGCCATGGGCAGCAAGTCGGCAGCCAAATCCCTGATGGAAACCGCTGGCGTGCCCTTGGTGCCGGGCTATCACGGCGAAGCGCAGGACGCCGCCACCTTCCGCGAAGCTGCAGCGCGCATCGGCTACCCGGTGCTGCTCAAGGCCACGGCCGGTGGCGGCGGCAAGGGCATGAAAGTGGTCGAACGCGACGAGGATCTGGCTGACGCCCTGGCCTCGGCGCAGCGTGAAGCGCAGTCGTCATTCGGCGACTCGCGCATGCTGGTGGAAAAGTACGTGCTCAAACCGCGCCACGTGGAAATTCAGGTGTTCGCCGACCAGCACGGCAACTGCCTGTATCTGAACGAACGCGACTGTTCGATTCAGCGCCGCCACCAGAAAGTCGTCGAAGAGGCCCCTGCCCCCGGCCTGAGCCCCGAACTGCGCCGGGCCATGGGCGAAGCGGCGGTGCGTGCAGCCCAGGCCATCGGCTACGTCGGTGCGGGCACGGTGGAGTTTCTGCTGGATGCTCGCGGCGAGTTCTTCTTCATGGAAATGAACACGCGCTTGCAGGTCGAGCACCCGGTTACCGAGGCCATTACCGGCCTTGATCTGGTGGCCTGGCAGATTCGCGTGGCCCAGGGCGAACCGTTGCCGATTACCCAGGATCAGGTGCCGCTCAAGGGCCACGCCATCGAGGTGCGGCTGTACGCGGAAGACCCGGCCAATGACTTCCTGCCCGCCACCGGCACCTTGCAGGTGTATCGCGAATCGGCGCCGGGACCGGGCCGTCGGGTCGACAGTGGCGTGACTGAGGGCGATGAGATTTCGCCGTTCTACGACCCCATGCTCGGCAAGCTCATCGCCTGGGGAGAAGACCGCGAACAGGCGCGCCTGCGCTTGCTGGCCATGCTCGATGAATTTGCCATCGGCGGTTTGCGTACCAACCTGGCGTTTCTGCGCCGGATCATCGCGCACCCTGCGTTCGCTGAGGCTGAACTGGATACCGGCTTCATTCCGCGCTATCAGGCCGATCTGCTACCGCCGGTTGAGGATTTGCCCGATTCATTCTGGAGCGTGGCGGCGGAGGCTTATCGCCAGAGCGCGTCGAATCTGGTGCGTGACGATGATCCCTATTCGCCCTGGTCCGGCGTGACAGGCCTGCGTCTGGGCCTGCCTGCCGAGGTGGAGTTGCACCTGAGTTGCGCCGGGGAAACCCGCAAGGTGTCGCTGCGCGGCGCTTCAAGTACGGTTCGCTTGCAGGGTGAACAACTGGCGCTGGAACACGACGGCGTGCGTCGTCAGGCGCTGGCCATTCGGCGTGGGGGCACGCTGTATCTGCGTTGGCAGGGCGAGTTGCACGCTGTTACGCGCGTCGATCCGATTGCCGCTGTCGAAGCCAGCCATACCCAACAAGGCGGCCTCAGCGCGCCCATGAACGGCAGCATCGTGCGGGTGTTGGTGGAGGTTGGGCAGTCAGTGGAGGCTGGCACGCCACTGGTGGTGCTGGAAGCCATGAAAATGGAACACAGCATTCGCGCGAGTCAGGCCGGGAGGGTTGCCGCGCTGTATTGCGCTGAGGGCGAAATGGTCAGTGAAGGGACCGTGCTGGTCGAACTGACCGAAATCTAGCCCGCTGCACCGAACTGTGGGAGTGAGCTTGCTCACTCCCACACGGGCCGTAACCGGTTAGTTAGCTGCAATGGCCGCGAGAATCACTGATCCTCGCGGCTTTTTTACAGGTTAAGCCGCCACCTCATACAACTTCGGCAGCTCAACCTCGCCACTCACCAGACTCTGACGCATCCGCGCAGCCTGCAGCGCCGCAGCTTTCATAGCGCTTTCCTTCACGTGGCCGTAACCGCGAATACGCTCAGGCAAGCGCGCCAGGCTCAGGGCGGTGTGACGATTGTTGGCCGTCAAATGACTGAGGATCAGCTCGATATCAGCCACATAACTGTCGATCAACTCGCGCTCCTGACGCCGCTCCAGGCTACGCCCGAACGGGTCGAACGCAGTGCCGCGCAGGAATTTGAATTTCGCCAGTACATCGAACGCCTTCAGCATCCACGGCCCGAAACTGCGTTTGCGCGGCGCGCCGCTGTTGGGGTCGCGCTTGGCCAGCCACGATGGCGCCAGATGAAACTCCAGGCGGTAATCCCCTTCGAACTGCGCCTGCAACTGACGGGTGAACTCGCCGTTGCTGTAAAGCCGTGCGACTTCGTACTCATCCTTGTAGGCCAGCAGCTTGAAGTAGTTGAACGCCACCGCTTCCGTCAGGGCCAGTTGCTCACCCGGGAACAGACGGCTTTCGGCCTCGCGCACCTTGTAGACCAGTGCCAGGTAACGCTCGCCGTAGGCACTGTTCTGATAGTCGCCCAGGGTTTTGCTGTTGTTGGCCAGGCGCTGCTCCAGGCTCAAGGCCTCTGGCTCGAACACCGCAACCGCTTCAGGGTTGGCCGCCGCCTGAACCGCTGGCAGATCAAACGCGGCACGACGGCCCCACAGGAACGCCTGCTGGTTGAGATTGACCGCCACGCCGTTCAGCTCGATGGCCTTTTCAATGGCTGCCGAGGTCAGCGGAATCAGGCCCTTCTGGAAGGCAAAGCCGAGCATGAACAGGTTGCTGGCGATGCTGTCGCCCATCAGTTTGGTGGCCAGATCGGTGGCAGGCACGAAGTGGGTCTTGTCCTCGCCCACCGCTTCGCGAATGGTCTGCATCATCGCGTCGGCCGGGAATTCAGCGTCCGGATTGCGAGTAAATTCCGCAGTCGGCGTCTGCTGGCTGTTAACCACGGCGTGGGACTTGGCGCTGTTGAGCTTGGCAATCGCATCGGGGCCGGAAGCCACCAACAGGTCGCAGCCCAGCAACAGATGCGCCTCACCCGCCGCAATGCGCACCGCGAACAGGTCGTCCTGACGCGCGGCGATGCGGATGTGGCTCACCACCGGGCCGAACTTCTGCGCCAGCCCTGCCTGATCAAGCACGCTGCAGCCCTTGCCTTCCAGATTCGCGGCGTACCCCAGCATTGCACCGACAGTGGTGACACCGGTGCCGCCCACCCCTGGCAACAGAATGTTGAAAGGTTGATCCAGGCTCGGCAGTGTCGGCTCAGGCAGCTCGGCAAATGCCTGTGCCTGTTTCGGCAATTGAGGTTTACGCAGCTTGCCGCCGTGCACGGTCACAAAGCTTGGGCAAAAGCCCTCGACGCAACTGAAGTCCTTGTTGCAGGCGCTCTGGTCGATCTCACGCTTGCGCCCTTGTGCGGTTTCCTTGGGCAGGATCGACAGGCAGCCGGATTTTGCGCCGCAATCACCGCAGCCTTCGCACACCGCCGGGTTGATGATCGCGCGCTTGTCCAGATCGAGCATGGTGCCGCGTTTGCGGCGGCGGCGTTTCTCGGTGGCGCAGGTCTGGTCGTAGATGATCACCGAGGTGCCTTTGAACTCGCGTAATTCGCGCTGCACGCTGTCCAGATCGCGGCGATGGTGGAAGGTGGTGATGGGCGCAAACGCCTCGCGGCTCGGGTATTTGTCCGGGTCGTCCGACACCAGCGCGATGCGCTGCACGCCTTCGTTGAACACCTGCCGGCTGAGCTGATCAACCCGCAGGATGCCGTCGATGGGCTGCCCGCCGGTCATGGCCACGGCGTCGTTGTAGAGAATCTTGTAGGTGATGTTGACCTTTGACGCCACCGCCGCCCGCAGCGCCAGATGGCCCGAGTGGAAATAGGTGCCGTCGCCCAGGTTCTGGAACACGTGGGGCGTCTCGGTGAAGGGCGCCTGGCCGATCCAGGTCACGCCCTCACCGCCCATCTGGGTGAACGTGTCGGTTTCCCGGTCCATCCAGATGGTCATGTAGTGACAGCCAATCCCCGCCAGCGCGCGACTGCCTTCCGGCACCTTGGTCGAGGTGTTGTGTGGGCAACCGGAGCAGAAATGCGGGGTGCGCTGAGTCTTGAACAGCGGCGCGGCCAGGGCCTTTTCCTTGTCTTGCAGGAACTGCAGGCGCGCTTCGATTTTCGGGCTGCAATAGATCGGGGCCAGGCGTTTGGCGATCACTCGGGCGATCATCGCCGGGGTCAATTCAGCCAGGTTGGGCAGCAACGAGCGCCCTTCTTCGTCGAACTCGCCGACAACACGAGGTCGCTTGTCCACCGGCCAGTTGTACAGCTGGCCGGTCAACTGGTCTTCGATGACGCTGCGTTTTTCCTCGACCACCAGAATCTCGTCCAGGCCTTCAGCGAAGTCGTGAACCGACACCGGTTCCAGCGGCCAGCTCATGCCGACCTTGAGCACGCGAATACCCACTGAGGCGCACAACTCCTCGTCAATGCCCAGTTCTTCCAGTGCCTGGCGCACGTCCAGATACGATTTGCCGGTGGTGATGATGCCCAGCCGCGGCTGCGGCGAATCGATGACGACCTTGTTCAGGTTATTGGCGCGGGCGAAGGCGCGGGCGGCGTAGATCTTGTAGGTGTTGAGGCGTGCTTCCTGGGACAGCGGCGGATCGGGCCAGCGAATGTGCAAGCCATCCTCGGGCAATTGGAAGTCTTCGGGGATTTTCGTTTCGATGCGCAGCGGATCGACTTCGACGACAGCGGAAGAGTCGACATTTTCGGCAATGGTTTTCATCGCCACCCAACATCCGCTGTACCGGGAAAGCTCCCAACCGATGATGCCGTAATCGAGGATTTCCTGAACGTTGCTCGGGTTGAGCACTGGGATCATCGAAGCGATGAACGCGTGCTCGCTCTGGTGGGCGATGGTCGACGATTTGCAGCCGTGGTCGTCGCCCGCGAGGATCAGCACCCCGCCGTTTTTCGCCGAGCCTGCCGAGTTGCCGTGCTTGAACACGTCGCCGCAGCGATCAACGCCTGGGCCCTTGCCGTACCACAGCGCAAAGACGCCGTCGTATTTGCCTTCGGGAAACAGATTGACCTGCTGACTGCCCCAAACGGCCGTGGCCGCCAACTCTTCGTTGACCCCAGGCTGGAAATGGATGGCGTTCTCTTGAAGGTAATCCTTGGCGTCCCACAGGCTCTTGTCGAGATTGCCCAGGGGCGAGCCGCGGTAGCCGGAAATGAAACCTGCCGTGTTCAGACCACGGGCCTCGTCGCGCTGTTTTTGCAGCATCGGCAAGCGGGTCAACGCCTGGGTTCCGGTCAGGTACAGATTGCCGGTGGCGAGTCGGTACTTATCGTCCAGACGAATATCAGCCAAAGACATTCAGGCACTCCTTTGTTTTTATTAGTGCGTTTTGAATGTGGCGAGCAGTGGCGTCGCAGGCCTTGTGGGCCGTGGTCCTGCCGCTCGATCGCCGGGACGGTTGAACCCGGCACTCACGGACTCAATACTGCCTGTGCCGCGCAGGCTTTTTCTTTCTAATTTGGCCGAAATCTGCTCATATCCTGCATGCCTGTTTCCATTCAAGAACAAAAAAGGGTCAATTCATGCAGGTCAAGCTGAGCCCCCTCGATCGTAAAATCCTCCGCCTGTTGCAGCA
>CAURWS010000279.1:0-5743 GCA_963528485.1 uncultured Pseudomonas sp.
TGTGTTGGCGAGTGTTCTTGTCCTGGCTCAGGATGCAGGGTTTAACACGCTTTTGCTGCGTGAGCGCGCTGCGCCTTCCGCAACCCTGAAATCTCGTTGCGATCAGCTTCCCACTATTGCGTTGTTGCATTTGCTCGTGACGACATTACTGCTCGTCGTCATGGCTGGCGCATTTTACGGCTGGGTTGACGCTCCATCGTTGATGTCCGGGATCTTGTGTTTTACGGCGATTACGCTGATGCAATGGCAGTCATCGTGGTTCAAGGGCGCAGGGAAATTTGAGCGCGACGCGGTGTTTCTTTTCTGTAGTCGCAGTCTCAGTGCGATATTTGTGCTGGTTGCCGTATTGACGCTTGGGCCGTCTCCGGTGGTGGTTTTCCTTGCTTGGAGCGCAGGCTTGCTGCTGATATTGGCGCTTCATTTCAGGCACTTTCCCATACTGGTGCGCATCGATTGGAAATTCCCTGGGTGGGCTTATCGCAGCTCATTGAGTTTCTTTGCAGTAGGTCTCGCCTCTACCCTTTATCACCAGATCGACATCATTATTTTGAGAAACCTTTTGGGGGAGATTCCAGCCATTGGTCATTACGCAGTCGCAACGCGTATTCATGACGGACTGTTGTTACTTGCCACGCCTGTCGTTTTGATGCTGTTTCGTCGTATGAGAGTGTTGGCAATGCAGCCCGGAGCTGGCACTCGGTTTAGCCGAAATGCCGTTGTCGGCGCATTGCTGATCGGGATTGTCTTGGCGGTCGCTGGATGGATCGTTGGGCCCTGGATTGTCGGAATGCTGTTCGGGAATGTATATGCCGACGGTGCTCAGAAGCTGATTCAATTGTTGTTTCTGGCACTGGTCTTTGCGTTGCCGAACTACGTTCTGGAGCAGAATGCAATCGCCACCCAACACGAGCGGCTGCTCGCGATCAGTTTCTTTTTTGCTATAGCAGTGAATGTTGCTCTGAACTTTTATTTGATTCCTAGCATGGGGGTGGAGGGGGCCGCATGGGCGACCGTTTTGACCGAAGTGTTGCTATGCGGAATTTTGAGCTGCGGGCTAAGGCGAGAAGTGCTTGTCTTCGGTAGAGGCTCTTGAGCCAGAGCTGCGCAAAACCGTCACTGCGCAGGGTGTAGTGCGATCGTCCTCCGGCAGTCGGCACTAGTAAGCGCTGGTACCCTGGCTGGGAAGCGCAGCGAGTCGACAGAAAACCTCACACACAGTTTTACGCGGTGATCGCGCAGCGCCGCGCCGGGGAGACAATGCCCTGGTGATGGCAGATGTTTTCAGACAAGCGCTGGCGTCGTCGTTGCTCATATCGGCAGGATGCAGCCGTTGGCGCAAATCGCTGAAAGGCTTCGACAGTCGCTTAAAGAGACTGTCATCAATGCCGAGGCTAAGCTGATCAAGGCTCAGCCGCAGGCATTTGGCATCCTCCGAGGATCTACTTGCGCGGCTGTCAGCTGACTCACGACCCGATCAGTCAGATGTTCTTCAGCATTTGCTCGCTCGCGTGCCAGGCCACCGCGCCCGCCTGCATGTCTGCCCAATCGATGAAATCGGTATTGGCGGCAACGTATTTGTCCCAATCCTCATTGACCACCGCTTCAAAATCTTCGATGGCGTTTATGTCGTAGCCGGCTTCCTCACAGAATGTGACGAAGTCGGGGCTGTTCGTGTGTTTGGAAATGAACGCCGGGTTGAGCAGGTCCAGCAGCAGCGCTCGCTTCGTTTCCGCAAGTTTCTTGGCCGCCTCAGTCAGGCTCTCAAAGTGGACGATGTCTGTTGTCTGCATGGCCTGCTCCTTACCTGTCGTGATGATGGTGCCGCTGCCGCGGCAATTCATTGGGGTGGCGCAGGTGTGATCAGGGGCCGGTTTAGTTGGTTCAAGATTTGTCGACAGACTGCAGACTGTGCCGAGCGATTCGAGACGGCGCCTCAAGACCGGGCTTTTTCGTGTTCAGCGATCGCCAATGCCGCAAAGCCCTGCCTCAAACACTCAATCGCATCGACAAATCCACCGCCTTCACATCCTTGGTCAACGTGCCGATCGAGATGTAGTCCACCCCCGTTTCAGCAATCGTGCACAAGGTTGCATCCGTCACGCCGCCGCTGGCTTCTAGCTTGGCCCGGCCTTGGTTGAGGCGTACGGCTTCGCGCATGTCGTCCAGGCTGAGTTCGTCGAGCATGATGATGTCGGCGCCGCCGTCGAGGGCCTGTTTGAGTTCGTCGAGGCTTTCGACTTCGACTTCAACCGGTTTGCCGGGGGCGATTTTGTGCGCGGCGACGATAGCCTGGGCGATGCCGCCGCAGGCGGCGATGTGGTTTTCCTTGATCAGGAAGGCGTCGTACAGGCCGATGCGGTGGTTGTGGCAGCCGCCGCAGGTGACGGCGTATTTCTGCGCCAGGCGCAGGCCAGGGAGGGTCTTGCGGGTGTCGAGCAGTTTGACCTGGGTGTCGGCGACCATGTCGGCGTAGTGCTGCGAGCGTGTCGCGACGCCGGAGAGCATCTGCAGAAAGTTGAGCGCGCTACGCTCGCCGGTCAGCAGGGAGCGGGCCGGGCCTTCGAGGTGGAACAGCGGCTGGTTGGGCTGGACCCGTTCACCGTCCGCGACTTGCCAATGCACTGCGACGCGCGGGTCGAGCTGGCGGAACACGCTGTCGACCCAGGCCGTGCCGGCGATTACCGCGGCATCGCGGGATATCACGGTGGCCTTGGCCAGCCGCTCGGCGGGGATCAGTTGCGCAGTGATGTCGCCACTGCCCACGTCCTCAAGCAGCGCACGGCGTACGTTGGCTTCGATTTCGGCGGTCAGAGCGGCAAGACGTAGATTCGGCATATCGGACTCCACTGACTAAGTGGCCGGAGTATAAGGCAGTCGTCTGTACCAACCCACTCGTGTTGCTCACCTCAAACGAATGCATACCCTGCACTTGGTCGGTTTTTTCGCCTGATTTGCGACAGATTGTGATTTTCGCGGTCTATCGCTGCACGCACCGCTTCGCCCCCTCCTATTATTCCAATCAAGGCGAAGAGTCCGCTGGCGGGCGGGCGGGATTTACCAGATACTGCGCCTTGTATTTGACGTCATAGCCTTGACGTTATCGCCGTATTCCCCAGGGATAAAATTTCGAGAACCGGTCAAACCCAGGCCCATCCTGCGTTTGTCAGAAGGTGTGGCTGTTGCAAGTGGGTTGACGGAAGGAGTTCTTGATGCAGAACGACAGTAAAGTGGTGCCTTTGAGCAAGTCGGGTCCGGACCAACCGGGGTCCTCGCCTGTCGCTCGGCTGCCCGTTGTTCTGCTGCAAGTCCGCGACAAGGCTGCCCAGCAGCTCAAGGAAAGCCTGCAGACGCTGTTTGATAACGCTGACGACACCCTCTTCGAAATGGCCGACCGGGCGCACAACAACGCCGAGCAGAACGTCTTTTTTGAAGCCATGCGCGACCTTCGCCTGAAGCGAAAGAGCATCGAGCGCAACTTCCTGGACAAATTCTTCGAGGCCTTCCTGCGCCTCGGCAATTATGAGATCGCCGAGCCGATCCTCGCTGAACCCGTTTCCTTCGACAAACTCGCGTTGGTGCACAACGACGACCTGGAGCGCACCGTGGCCGTGGACGCCATGGTGACCAAGGTGATGAGTCGCGACGGTGTGGCCCTGAGCCAACTGACTACGCGGCTGAACGAGCTGATTCCGCAGCCGCTGACCGACGAGGGCAACCCGCTGGGGCCGACACTGCTGTGTGATTTCTTTTTGCAGGCGGGCCGCAATCTGGGCGTGGAGATCAAGGTCAAGTTGATCATCCTCAAGCTCTTCGAAAAGTACGCCCTGTCCAATACCGACCAGTTGTATGAAGAAGCCAACCTGCTGCTGATCGCGGCAGGCGTGTTGCCGGATCTTAAAGTCGTGCCGTCCCGTCGTGCCACCGACCGCTCCGTGAGCGCCGCGGCCACCGAAGCCCAGCGGGCTGAAAATGCGGTATTGGTGCAGGCCGCCGAGAAGCTCGACAAGAGCGTGCAGGAAGTGTTTTCGGCGATGCAGGAATTGCTCGTGTTCGTGCGCGGCAACCTGACCCCGCGCCCCGAAAACGCAACCGAGGCCCGGCCGATCTCCAGTCAGGATCTGCTGCGTTTGCTGTCTCATTTGCAGCAATACGTGCCCCGCGCCGAGACCCAGGACGACTTCGACTTGCGCGTGCAGCTCGAACAACTGATCAGCCGCGTCAGCGCCCGCAGCGGGAAATTCCGCACCGTGGGCACGATGGACGAGGACGTGATCAACTTGGTCTCGATGCTTTTCGAATTCATTCTGGATGACCGCAACCTGCCGGATTCGCTGCGTGCGCTGATCGCGCGTCTGCAGATTCCGATGTTGAAGGTGGCGGTCATCGACAAGAGTTTCTTCAGCCGTGGCAGCCATCCTGCGCGTCGCCTGCTCAACGAAATCGCCTCGGCGGCGTTGGGTTGGGGCGGTCGCGACGATATGCAGCGCGACTCGCTGTACACGCGCATCGACCAGATCGTTCAGCGTTTGCTGCACGACTTCGTCGATGATCCGGCGATCTTCACCGAGCTGTTGGTGGATTTCCTCGCCTTCACCAGCGACGAGCGCCGCCGCAGCGAGCTGCTCGAGCAACGCACTCGCGACGCCGAAGAAGGTCGTGCTTTGGCTGAACTGGCTCGCCAGCGCGTGCAACAGGCCCTGAACGATCGCCTGCGCGGCAAGACCCTGCCAGAAGTGGTCGTGCGTTTGTTGCAGGAGGCCTGGAGCAAGGTGCTGCTGCTGACCTGCCTCAAGCACGGCGAGCAGTCCATCGAATGGCGCGCCGGCCTGCAGGCCATGGACGATCTGATCTGGAGCGTGGAGCCCCATGACGATCCGGAAGCCCGCCAGCGCCTGCTGGAGCTGGTGCCTGGCTTGCTCAAGTCCCTGCGTGACGGGCTGAGCAGCGCGGCGTTCGACCCGTTCGCCACCAGCGAATTTTTCAGCCAGCTCGAAGCGCTGCACGTGCAGGCCTTCAACCATGCGACCCGTGGGCCGGACGAGCAGGGTCAGGCGGCAGATGGTGAGTCCAGCGAAGGGCCGTCGATGATGGCCGTGGTCGAAGAGATCGTGTTGGTCGCACCGGGCGAGCAAGTGCTGAGCGAGCCTTCGGTGCATCTGCCGGAGAACGACGAAGGCCTGTTGCAGGTCGACAAATTGCGCCTGGGCAGTTGGGTCGAGATTCATGAAGACGAAGACCACAAGCTGCGTTGCAAGCTGGCCGCGATCGTCGAGCCGAGCGGGCGTTATGTGTTCGTCAATCGCACGGGCATGAAGGTTCTTGAAAAGACTCGCATGGGTCTGGCTGTGGAGTTCCGTCGCGGCACCATTCGTGTGCTGGATGATTCGCTGCTGTTCGATCGGGCGCTGGAGTCGGTACTGGGGAATCTGCGCAAGCTCAAAGGGTGAGTGACGGATTGTCTTGCGCCCTGGCACTGTCTGGATTTTGCCGCACACATCCCCTCCCATCGCGGGCATACTGACCGCTGTCGACTCAGGCTTTAAGGACCCTCCATGCAGTTGGACCCCGCCACCGGCTGGTGCCACGGCGCGCACCATTGCCCTTCGCCCAATTTCAACACGCGCCCCGAGGCGGAAATTTCGCTGCTGGTGATCCACAACATCAGCCTGCCGCCCGCGCAATTCAAGACCGGCAAAGTCCAGGAGTTCTTCCAGAACCGACTGGATGTCACCGAACACCCCTA
>CAURWS010000280.1:0-5743 GCA_963528485.1 uncultured Pseudomonas sp.
CGCTGGCCGATGGCGAGCCGGAAGACGTCGCACTGGCGCTGAACGAGCAGTACATGCCGCGTGGCGCGGGCGCTGAACTGCCGAGCACCCTGACCGGTGCTGCAGTGGCCATCGCCGACAAGCTCGACACCCTGGTCGGCATCTTTGGTATCGGCATGTTGCCTACCGGCAGCAAAGACCCGTACGCACTGCGTCGCGCGGCGCTGGGCATCCTGCGTATTCTCATCGAGAAGAAGCTGGACCTGGACCTGATCAAGACCGTGCAATTCGCGGTCGCCCAGTTCGGTGCCAAGGTCAAGCCTGCCGGCCTGCCGGAACAAGTGCTGGAATTCATCTTCGACCGCCTGCGTGCGCGTTACGAAGACGAAGGCGTCGACGTCTCGGTGTACCTGTCGGTGCGTGCCCTGCAACCGGGTTCGGCACTGGACTTCGACCAGCGCGTGCAAGCCGTTCAGGCGTTTCGCAAGTTGCCTGAAGCCGCTGCCCTGGCCGCCGTGAACAAGCGCGTATCGAACCTGCTGAGCAAGGCCGAGGGCAACATTGCCCAGACCGTCGAGCCCAAGTACTTCGACAACGCCAACGAGTTCTCGCTGTACTCGGCGATTCAGCAGGCAGACCAGGCCGTCGCGCCAATGTCGGCCAACCGTCAGTACAACGAAGCGCTGGCCCGTCTGGCAGCCCTGCGCGAGCCGGTGGATGCCTTCTTCGAGGCCGTGATGGTCAACGCCGAAGACGCCAGCGTGCGCGCCAACCGTTATGCGTTGCTGGCCCGTCTGCGCAACCTGTTCCTGGGTGTCGCTGACATTTCCCTGCTGGGTTAACGCCGGAGCGCATGATTTGAAGCTGCTGATTCTCGATCGGGACGGAGTGATCAACGAGGACTCCGACGCTTACATCAAGTCGGTTGCCGAGTGGATTCCGATCCCCGGCTCGATCGAGGCGATCGCGCAACTGAGCAAGGCGGGCTGGACGGTGGCAGTGGCCACCAACCAGTCCGGCATTGCTCGCGGTTATTACGATCTGGCCACGCTGGACGCCATGCACACGCGCTTACGCGAACTGGTGGCGGAGCAGGGTGGCGAGGTCGGTCTGATTGTTTATTGCCCTCATGGCCCGGATCAGGGCTGCGATTGCCGCAAACCCAAACCGGGCATGCTGCGCACCATCGCCAGCCATTACGGCGCCGATTTGCGCGCAATCTGGTTCGTCGGTGACAGCAAGGGTGACCTGGAGGCGGCGGTGGCCGTCGACTCTCAACCTGTGCTGGTCATGACGGGCAAGGGTCACAAGACGCGGAGTAATCCATTGCCCGCCGGAACGTTGGTCTTTGACGATCTGGCGGCGGTTGCCGCAGAACTTATCCACAACAGCGCACTTACGAACGGCTGACCGCTCGTTCAACGGTACGCTCAATCCGGGCACTGCCCGTAATGGTAAAAGCAGCTATGTCGATAGTGCAGGCCATCAGGATCTTCATCTTTTACCTGCTGCTGGGCACCAGCTCGTTGCTGTGGTGCTCGCTGAGTTTCTTTGTCGCGCCTTTTCTGCCGTTTCGCGCGCGTTATCGCTTCATCAACGTGTACTGGTGTCGCTGCGCGCTGTGGCTGACCAAGGTGTTTCTGAACATCAAGGTCAATGTCACTGGGCAGGAAAACGTCCCGGCGACGCCCTGCGTGATCGTGTCCAACCACCAGAGCACCTGGGAAACCTTCTTCCTCTCGGCGCACTTCCAGCCGTTGAGCCAGGTGCTCAAGCGCGAGCTGCTGTACGTGCCGTTCTTTGGTTGGGCCATGGCGATGCTGCGTCCGATCGCCATCGACCGGAATAACCCGAAAGCCGCGCTTAAAGTGGTGGCGAAGAAGGGTGATGAACTGCTCAAGGATCGTGTCTGGGTGCTGATCTTCCCGGAAGGCACGCGCGTGCCCTACGGTCAGATCGGAAAATTCTCACGCAGTGGTTCGGCCATGGCAGTGAATGCCGAACTGCCTGTACTGCCGATCGCACACAACGCGGGCAAATATTGGCCGAAAGAAGGCTGGGGCAAAAAGCCCGGCACCATCGAAGTGGTCATCGGTGAACCAATGTACGCAGAGGGCACAGGCCCACGCGCTATCGCTGCGTTGAACGACCGAGTGTTCGCCTGGAACGAGGCCACACAGAAGGCCATGGGCTCGCCAACCGTACCGGCGCCTACCCCTGAAAAATCACCGGCGTGAATTGTGGATAACCTGTGCACCAAATGTGTGAGAATTTTGATAATCAGCTGTAACTCATTAATTTAATTACTTATTTCTGAGCGTGATTATCGAATCAAAAACGTGCATAAGTTTTTTCTCACAGCCTATTTGCTGCCCTGAAAACGTCGGTCTTGAGCCTCCACGGTCAAGACCGATTTTCATTTCAGGCCGTCGCCTCAGGTTTTGATATCCACAGATTGCAAAGCGCCGCCATGGCGATCAGAACCAGCCCTCCACAACCCGCCGCCACAAACCCCATTGCAGGGGAAAGGCTGTCGATAGCGAAGCCTACAAGCGGCATGGAGAGCGTCTGACCCATGCGGTTGGCAGAATCCTGCAATCCCATCACCTGACCTCGTACGCTGGGCGGAGCGAGTTCTGCCACCGCCTCAGAGCTCGCTGCCAGGGTCGGCGTACACAACAGGTTGGTCGGGAGCAACGCCAGCATCAGCCACCACCAGACCTGATCGAAGAACACCACTGGCAGAAGCAACAGGCTCATGGTCACCGCCAGCCGATTCAGCGACCAGGACCTGTGGACAATCCCGTGGATGAAGCCGCCGGCAATCGATGCGATGGACATGGCGGCAATCACATAGCCGGTGAAGGCGATCTCGCCGTTTTCCCGCAACACCGCGATCAAGGCCAGCTCAGTCCCGAAAAGCACGAACAGCGCCCCCGAGCTGATCATCAACACACTGATCAGTCGTGCGTTAAGCCACTCCCGCAGCTTCAAACGGGCGGACTCTGGGGCCTTGGCGATTTCGTCTGCGTTGCGGATCGGCCAGTTCAACAGGTACAGCGCAGCGTAGGACAACGCCCGCCACACACCGATGCCGATCAGCACGGCGGTGGCCGAATAGCTGGTGATCAGCAAGATACCGACCGCAGGCGTGATGACGAAAGACAGCTCCATCAGCATGGTCGTCAGCGAATAGGCGGGGCGACGTTGGTCCTCCGGCACCAGGCTGGCGACGAACTGCCGCGAGAGGGAACCCGTCGGGATGGTGAATACACCCGCAGCAAAGGCCAGCGCCACGAACAGCGTGTAGTTCACTAACGGCAGCAACACCCAGGCGATTGTGGATAACGTCCCGCAGATGGCTACCACCGGCCGTAGGCCATGACGATCCATCATGCGCCCGAGCAAAGGGGAGCCCACGGCAAAGCCCAGCGCCGTGGCAGTGGCGACCAGGCCTGCATCGAAATAATTGCGGCCCATTTCATTGAGCACGTGAAGGCTCAAGGTCAGCGTCATGATTGTCAGCGGCAGCCCGGCGACGAACATGAACAGCGTTGCCGACAATACCCTCGGGATCGCCAGCACTTTCTGATATTTGCGAAACGACATCCGCTTACCGCTCCTTAATCCCGCCTCTGTCCCGATACAACGTGCCTCATCAAACGCCTGCGAGTTTATTCCCTGGGTTGAAGCAGAAGGGCCACCAGTGCGCTCCATCCGGTCTGATGCGAAGCCCCAAGCCCTCGACCGTTCTCGCCGTGGAAATACTCATGGAACAACACCAGATCCCGGCTTTGAGGATCTATTTCAAGCTGTGGATAACCGGCCATGGAAGGTCGGTTGCCTTCCTCGTTGCGTAGGAAAAGTCGGTTTATGCGGTCGCTCAGTCCGTCAGCCACTTCTTCAAGCGATGCCAGATAACCCGAGCCACTGGGGTATTCGACGGAAAAGTTCTCGTCGTAATAGCGATGAAACTCACGCAGCGATTCGATGAGCATGTAGTTCAGCGGCATCCATACCGGTCCGCGCCAGTTGGAGTTGCCGCCAAACAGGCGTGAACTCGACTCTGCAGGCTCGTAATCCGCAGACAACGTATTGCCGTTGATCTGCATGCTGAAGGGTGACTCGCCATAGTACCGGGACAGCGAACGCACGCCATAGGGCGAGAGAAACTCGCTTTCATCAAGCATGCGCTTGATCAGGTCTTTGGTTCTTTGGCCGCGCAACAGCGCCAGCAGCAGGCGATTGCCCTTGCCCGGTTCGGTCCAGCGCGAGATCAGCGCGGCCAGATCCGGGCGATGATGCAAGAAACCCAGCAGGCGTTCGCGCAGGTCTTTCAGGCCTTCATGCTCGCGCTGCTCGAGCACGCGTACGGCAAACAACGGGATGAGTCCTACAAACGATCGGAGTTTGACTGACTCGCGCAAGCCGTCCGGGCGGTGCAGCACGTCGTAGAAGAATCCGTCCTGATCGTTCCACAGGCCTTCGACTTCCTCTTGATCGACCTCGTTGATCGCGCCGGCGATGTAGAGGAAGTGCCCGAAGAACTTCACCGCGATATCGACATACACCTCGTTGTGCTGAGCCAGTTCCAGCGCGATACGCATCAGGTCCAGCGCATAACCCGCCACCCATGCCGTGCCATCGGCCTGATCGAGCTGGTAGCCAGGGGCGAGGGCGGCAGAACGGTCAAACAGGCCGATGTTATCGAGACCGAGAAACCCGCCCTGAAAGATGTTGTGACCTTCAGCGTCTTTACGATTCACCCACCAGGAAAAATTCAGCAGCAGCTTGTGGAAAATTCTTTCAAGAAAAACCACATCGCCCTGGCCTGTCTGCGCCTTTTCCATCTGATACACGCGCCATGATGCCCACCCATGAACAGGCGGATTCGCATCGTCAAAGCGCCATTCGTAGGCCGGCAGTTGTCCGTTGGGATGCATGAAGCGGTCTTTGACCAGCAACAACAGCTGATCCTTGGCAAAGCCGACATCGATGAGGGCAAAGGCTACAGCCTGGAATGCCAGATCCCACGATGCGTACCAGGGGTATTCCCACTTGTCCGGCATCGACACGATGTCGAAATTGCATAGGTGCCGCCATTGGTTGTTACGAATATGGGAGCGTCCGGCAGGCAAAGGCGCTTGCCCCGGGTCGCCATCGAGCCACGCCTTGACGTCGAAGTTGTACAGCTGCTTGGACCACAACAGCCCGGCCAGCGCCTGACGTTGAACGTTGCGCGCATCGGCGTCTTTCAGGTTTTGCTGCAACACCCCGTAATAGTCATCGGCCTCTTTCTTGCGCTGCTCGAACAGGGTTCGGGCGTTGATGTGAGGCGAGCCTGCAGGCGCAAAGCGCAGGTAGACCATCTGCGAAGTACCGGCTTCGAGCTCCATTACAAAATGCGCAGCGACCTTGGTGCCTGCGTCACGGCTGATGGCATCCGCCTGCCCGGTTAAAAGCCAGTCGTTGATGCCGTCCTTGAACGGGCCTATTCCAGGCTGACCAAACAGTTTCGGTGTGTTGCTGCGGTTCTCGCAGAAAAGCCAGTCAGCATCGGCGTGTCCCCAGGCGGTCGCTTCCTTGTCAGCGTGGGAAGGGTGTCGGGCGAGCACCTTGTTATCCACACACGAGAGGGCAGGGTGCTCGGTGCCTGGCGCCCAGCTCCAGATGTCCCGCGCCCATAGCTGCGGCAGCACATGCAGGCGCGCCGAGCGGTCTGAGCGATTGACCACGGTCACCCGCATGAAGATGTCATCGGGGG
>CAURWS010000281.1:0-5730 GCA_963528485.1 uncultured Pseudomonas sp.
CTCCTACACCCTCTTCAGGTCAGGTCCCCGTCTCTCCTGCCGATGCGCGTTTATCGCCCACTCGCAGGAGATCCACCATGTCGCAAGGAATCAACGGGGCGCTGGCCAATACCAGCGTCAAACTCAAGCTGTCGCTGGGGTTCGGCCTGGTGTTGCTGCTCACTGCCGTGATTACGCTCACCGGCTGGCACGGCCTGGACGCCATGATCGAGCGCTCCGAGTCGCTCAGCGCCATTGCCCAGCTCAACGCCATGACCAAGGACCTGCGGGCCGAGCGCATCACCTTTCGCATCGAGAACACGCCCGACAGCGCGAATCGGGTTTCCGATCGCATTAACGAAATCGAGGCGCACCTCAAGACTCTGCGCAGCGACGATGACAACCCTGTGGACATTCTCGACGGGCTCAACAAACAGAGCGAAAGCGTGCGCGCTCTTGAAGACGCTTTCGACGATCTGGGCAAGCTGCTGCAGAGCCGGGATGCCTCCCGGGTGCAGATGAAGAGCCTGTCGCAAACCGTCATCGCCGCAGTCGATCAGGTCGAAGCCGACGTGCTTAAGGCGGTCAGCGAAGAACAGGGCAACAACGAGAAACTGGCCGAATTTTCCAACATCCTGCAATTGCGTCGGCACATTCAGGATGCCCTGTACGCGGCGCAGGCCTATCTCTACAGCGGTCAGGACACGTTCGAAACCGCGGCGATCAAGGCCATTGAAGACGCGCTCGGAGAGGTCGAAGAAATCAACGCCAGCCCCTCGAACACCAATACCGCCATCCTGATGACCGCCCGCAAGGCGCTTGAGGACTATCGAGGCCAGTTGGATCAGCTCAAGACGCTGCAGATAAAAGCAGAAGCTGCCCATGAGTCGATGGAAGCGATGGGCGACAGCCTGCTGGCTTCCACGGCCAACATCAGCGCGCTGCAAACCCAGCGACGGGACAGCGATGCCGACCGCTCGCGCAAGACCCTCACCGGAGTCGCCTTGCTCGCCATCCTACTGGGGCTGCTGGCGGCCTGGCAGATCACTCGCCAAATCATCGTGCCGCTGCAACAGACCCTCAGTGCGGCGAGGCGCATCGCGGGGGGCGATCTGAGCGTCGACCTCGATGTTCAGCGTCAGGACGAAATGGGCAGCCTGCAACAGAGCATGCAGGACATGACCCTGCGCCTGCGCAGCCTGATTTCCGGGATCGGCGATGGCGTGGCCCAGCTCGCCAGCGCAGCCACGCAGTTGTCGGCGGTGACCGAGCAGACCAGCGCCGGAGTGAACAGTCAGAAAACCGAAACCGATCAGGTGGCGACCGCGATGAACCAGATGACGTCGACCGTGATGGAAGTCGCCCGCAGTGCCGAAGAAGCCAATGCCGCAGCCCAACAGGCCGACCAACAGGCGCGTGAAGGTGACAAGGTGGTGTCCGATGCCATCTGCCAGATCGAGCAGCTGGCGGTGGAGGTCAACAACTCGACTCAGGCCATGGGCGACCTGAAGCTTGAGAGCGACAAGATCGGCGGCGTGCTGGACGTCATCAAGTCGGTGTCGCAGCAAACCAATCTGCTGGCGTTGAACGCAGCCATCGAAGCCGCGCGGGCCGGAGCCGCCGGGCGCGGGTTTGCCGTCGTGGCCGATGAAGTGCGCAGCCTGGCGCAGCGCACCCAGGAGTCCACCGAGGAAATCGAGGGGCTGATCGCCGCGTTGCAGAACGGCACGCAACAAGTGGTCAGCACCCTGGACGCCAGCCGCAGCCTGACCGATCGCAGCGTCGACCTGAGCCGCCAGGCCGGGGCAGCCCTCGAACACATCACCCGTACCGTTTCGACCATCCAGAGCATGAACCAGCAGATCGCCACGGCAGGCGAGGAACAGAGCGTGGTGGCCGAGCAAATCAATCGCAGCGTGCTGGCGGTGCGGGACGTGTCAGAGCAGACCGCAGCGGCGAGTGAAGAGACGGCGGCGTCCAGTGTCGAGTTGGCGCGGTTGGGGGTTCAGTTGCAGGAGATGGTGGGCAAGTTTCGGCTGAGTTGAGACCTGTTCCCTGTAGGAGCGCGCTTGCCCGCGATGAAATAGGTGGCTCCGATACACATGGGGTGGGTGTATTGGCCTGATCGCGGGCAAGCGCGCTCCTACAGTATGAAACGGTGCCCACACACAAAAACGCCGCTGAAGATCACTCTTCAGCGGCGTTTCGGTGACTGCGTGCCTATCAATCAGGCATTGGCCAGCGACGGCACATTCACGTGCGTCGCAGGCTGCAGCGGCAGCAGGGGCGCGTGAGGGTCGGCCTTGACCGATGCCCGCCACGCTTGCAGCCAGGCTTCGTTACCTTCAGCCCAGACCGCTTCGTGCAACCGGGCCAGCGCAACCGGATCGCTCAGCAATTGCAGGCGTTCGTGGTTGTTCAGGTGCTCCGGGCCGCCTTTGATGGCGTGACGCACGCGCTCGATACGCATCCACTCGATCGGCTCGGCCTGACGGTGACGCGAAGTTGCCAGCGCGCACGCCAAAGCGTTCTGCTGTGGATCGACCACGGCGCGAACAAAGCCGTCGTTCAGCGCATGCCAACGGTTCTCGTGGGTATACTGATCGGTCGACACGAGTTCTTGCGGCGGCGTGTGCTCTTCCGGGATCAGGAACAGGCTCTCATCCTTGGCCTTCAGACCCAGGTTAGTGCGGCTGGAAATGACCGACACCGGGATCGACAGGATCAACGAACCGACAATCGGCACCAACCACCACAGGAAGCTCGGGTTAAGCCAGGCCACCAGCAGCGCCCATGCGAAGCCGAGCAATGTCTGCGGGCCATGACGCTTGACCGCTTCGCTCCACGGCGTGGAGTCGTCGTCGCGTTGTGGCGAGTTCCAGGTCGCGGCCCAGCCGAGGAACGCGGCCAGTACGAAACGGGTGTGGAAGATCATCCGCACCGGCGCCAGCAGCATGGAGAAGAGCATTTCCAGGAGCATCGACATCGTGACCTTGATCCGACCGCCGTAGCCCGTCGCGCCCTTGGCCCAGATCAGGATGACGCTGAGCAGTTTAGGCAGGAACAGCAGCACCATGGTGGTCGAGAACAGCGCGACGGCTTTTTCCGGGTGCCACTGCGGCCACAGCGGATAGAGCTGACGCGGCTCCAGGAAGTAGGTCGGCTCCATCAGCGTGTTGACCGCCAGCAGCGCCGTCGACAACACCAGGAACAGAAACCACAACGGCGCTGACAGGTAGGACATCACGCCGGTCAGGAACACCGCGCGGTGCACCGGGTGCATGCCTTTGACCAGGAACAGGCGGAAGTTCATCAGGTTGCCGTGGCACCAGCGACGGTCACGTTTGAGTTCGTCCAACAGGTTCGGCGGCAGTTCTTCGTAGCTGCCCGGCAAGTCGTAGGCAATCCACACGCCCCAACCGGCACGGCGCATCAGCGCAGCTTCGACGAAGTCGTGGGACAGAATCGCACCGGCGAACGCGCCTTTACCGGGCAACGGCGCCAGGGCGCAGTGCTCGATGAACGGCTTCATGCGGATGATCGCGTTGTGACCCCAGTAGTGGGATTCACCCAGCTGCCAGAAGTGCAGGCCGGCCGTGAACAGCGGGCCGTACACACGGGTGGCGAACTGCTGCATGCGTGCATACAGCGTGTCCATGCCCGAGGCGCGTGGGGCGGTCTGGATGATACCGGCGTCCGGGGTCGCTTCCATCAAGCGCACCAGACTGGTCAGGCACTCGCCGCTCATCACCGAGTCGGCGTCGAGCACGACCATGTAGCGGTAGTCACCGCCCCAGCGACGGCAGAAGTCGTCCAAGTTGCCGCTTTTGCGTTTGACGCGACGGCGACGACGGCGATAGAAGATGCGGCCGAAACCACCGGTTTCGCGGCACACGTCCAACCAAGCCTGTTGCTCGGCAACGGCGATGTCGGTTTCGTTGGTGTCGCTCAGGACGAAGAAGTCGAAGCGATCCAGATCACCTGTGGCGGCAACGGACTCGAAGGTGGCACGCAGACCTGCAAACACGCGAGGCACATCTTCGTTACAGATCGGCATCACCAGCGCGGTGCGGGCACCGGCTTCGATCGGTTCGTTACCAGCGCTAGCGCCAGAGATACGGTATTTGTCGCGACCGGTGAGCAGCTCCAGGAAGCCCATCAGGGCGGTCCAGAAACCGGCGGACACCCAGCAGAAGAGAATCCCGAACATCAGCAGAATGGTGGTCTGCAGTGCATATGGCATGACTTGAACTGCGGTCTGCCACAGGGTCTGGTGGCTGATTTCGTCGAACGAGACCAGCGACCAGCCTTGGTACGGCAGGATGCCTTTCATGTAGGTGCCAGCCACGATGGTCTGGCCCAGCATGAGGATCAGCAGAATGTAGCGACGGATCGAACCGACTGTGCGCCAGCGGGACTTGGGCAAGTCGCGCGGCAAATCGTCCTTGGTCGGCTTGGGCGGGTTGGTTTTCCCGGTCAGACGACGCCAGCCACGGTGCAGGATGTTGGTCCGCCATGGCTCAGGGACGACCTTGGTTCGACGGATCGGCGGCGTGGCCTTCAGGCACACGCGACCGCTGGCATCGACAGTCAGCATTTCGGCTTCGTGCAGTTCGTCAGCGGTGGTCAGGGTCAGGCGACGCCCGACCGAAGCCTGAGCGGCTTCGGCAGGGTCGGCGACAGCCTGCGCCGAAAGGCGTTCATGCAGCTCAGCGAACGAGGTGCAGCTGGCCAGCTCGGCCCGCTGCTCGTCGCTCATTGGCAGATGTGCGAGGTACTCGGAGAGAGACTCAGGCACGGCTTGTGAATTACTCATCGGCTGGCAACTGGTAAGTCCAGGTCTCGGTCAGAATCTGTTGATTCATCGCCGGGCCCTGCTGGATGGGTGCAGCCGGTGTCGCTGGCTGCGCGGTTTCTTTATTGCCCTTATTGGCCTTGGCAGCATCGCCCAGAGCAGCTTCAGGCTTGGAAGCCTCGTCGGACTTGGCTTCGGCGACCTTGGCAGTGTCTGCTGGCTTGGCAGCATCGGCTTTAGCGTCTTTCGCTACGTCTTTGCCGTCAACCTTGGCGTCGGCCTTGGCTTCAGCTTTGGCGACTTTGGCGTCCTTGGCGTCTTTCGCATCACCGGCTTTCAGGGCATCGGTTTTGACGATCTCGGCTTTTTCATCTTTCGGCGCAGCAGCGGCGACAGCCGGTTTGGCGTCCGCTTTTTTCTCAGGGTTCTTGTCTGATTTGTCAGCAGTGATCAGCGCAGGTTCCTTGCCAGGCTCGACCGGGGTCTCGCGCAGCAGGTAAGCGCGCAGCTCCACATTCTTGCTGGTGTCTTTGACTTTCAGACGCAGGGTCAGGCGCCAGCCTTTGGTGACCGGGTTGTAACGCAGGTTGTTTTCCACCAGATCGGTATTGTCGTCGGTGGTGACCTGGCTGCGGATGGCCGGGTCTTCACCCAGTTTGGCCAGGGTCGGGCCGACGAAATCGACCAGGTAGGCAACGCTGCCGTCTGGCTGGCGGATCAGGTTGGACTGCTTCACGTCACCGGTCGAGCGCAGGGTCTGCTTGACCCAGCCCAGATCAGGCGAGTGGATGGAGTCCTCATCCATGGTCCAGTGCAGACGGTATTTGAAGTCGATCGGCTGACCCGGCTCAGGCTGGGTTTCCGGCTTCCAGAAGGCCACGATGTTGTCGTTGGTTTCGTCGGCAGTCGGGATCTCTACCAGATCCACAGTGCCTTTGCCCCAGTCGCCCTTTGGC
>CAURWS010000282.1:0-5729 GCA_963528485.1 uncultured Pseudomonas sp.
CCGGCGGTACAGGCTTGATAGGTCGCCGCCTTTGCCGACACTGGCTTGATCAGGGCCATCAACTGACCGTCTTGAGCCGCAAGCCTGAACAGGTGTCGCGTTTATGCGGCGCAGGCGTTCGCGGCGTCGCCCATCCCGATGACATGGGTACCCAGCAGGTGGACGCGGTGATCAACCTGGCAGGCGCCCCCATCGCCGACCGGCCCTGGACCCGCAAACGCAAAATGCTGCTCTGGGACAGCCGCATCACCCTCACCGAACAACTGATTACCTGGCTTGAACGACGCCAACAGAAACCGTCTGTGCTGATCTCAGGCTCGGCAGTCGGCTGGTATGGCGATGGCGGCGAGCGTGAACTCGACGAGACGTCCCAGCCGGTCAGCGAAGACTTCGCCAGCCGCCTGTGCATCGCCTGGGAAGAAACCGCGCAGCGAGCTCAGGCGCTGGGCATTCGTGTCGTGCTGCTGCGAACCGGGCTGGTGCTCGCCGGCGAAGGGGGGATGATGCAGCGCCTGTTGCCGCCTTTCAAATTGGGCATGGGCGGTCCGATCGGCAACGGACGCCAGTGGATGCCCTGGGTTCATATCGACGACCAAATCGCCGCGATTGATTTTCTGTTGAACCGGGAAGACGCCGAGGGTCCTTATAATACCTGCGCGCCATCACCGGTACGTAATCGCGACTTCGCCAAGACCCTGGGCTCGATCCTGCACCGCCCGGCGTTCATGCCGATGCCGGCCATCGCCTTGCGCCTGTTGATGGGTGAGCTGTCGATCCTCTTGCTGGGCGGTCAGCGCGCCCGTCCGACCCGGTTGCTGGACGCCGGATTCACTTTCCGATTCACCGATCTGCACGCGGCCCTGGAAAACATCACAGGCCGCCACTGACATCAAGGTGTTGCATGACCGATCACGCGTTGCTGCTGGTAAACCTCGGTTCGCCAGCCTCCACCGAAGTTGCGGATGTTCGTCGCTACCTCAACCAGTTTCTGATGGACCCTTACGTTATCGATCTGCCGTGGCCGGTGCGCCGTCTGCTGGTGTCGCTGATCCTGATCAAACGCCCGGAGCAATCGGCCCACGCCTACGCCTCGATCTGGTGGGACGAAGGCTCGCCGCTGGTGGTCTTGAGCAAGCGTTTGCAACAGGCCATGAGCAAAGAGTGGACTCAGGGTCCGGTCGAACTGGCGATGCGCTACGGCGAGCCGTCGATTGAAACCGTGTTAACTCGCCTGGCAGCGCAAGGCATCAAAAAGGTCACGCTGGCGCCGCTGTACCCGCAGTTCGCCGACAGCACCGTGACCACGGTGGTAGAAGAAGCCAGACGCGTGATCCGCGAAAAAAAGCTCAGCTTCGAGCTGGCGCTGCTGCCGCCGTTTTTCAACCAGCCCGAGTACCTTGCCGCGCTGGTGCAGAGCGTCAAGCCGCATCTGCAGCAGGATTACGATCACCTGCTGCTGAGTTTTCACGGCTTGCCCGAGCGGCACATCAACAAGCTCGACCCCACCGGGAACCACTGCTTCAAACAGGGCAACTGCTGCGAAACGGCGTCACCTGAAGTGCTGGCCGTCTGTTACCGGGCGCAGTGCATGCGTTCCTCGGCCGAGTTCGCAAAGCTGATGGGCATCCCCGACGGCAAGTGGTCGGTGTCATTTCAGTCGCGTTTGGGCCGAGCCAAATGGATCGAACCCTACACCGAAGCGCATCTGGCCGAGCTGGCAGGGCAGGGCGTCAAGAGGCTGCTGGTCATGTGCCCAGCCTTCGTGGCGGACTGCATCGAGACGCTGGAAGAGATCGGCGATCGCGGGGCCGAGCAGTTCAAGGAAGCGGGAGGCGAGGAGCTGGTGCTGATCCCGTGCCTGAATGACGACCCGCATTGGGCGAAGGCGTTGAATAGCCTTTGTGAGCGCGCGCCTGCGATGGTGTGAAGCACAAAAAAGGGGCCTGAATGGCCCCCCTTTTTTACGACATCAGAAACTATGGCAACTGATCATCCAGGTGCTTGTTCTTCCAGCTGTCATTGCCCGGCAGGATCAGGTTCAGCAGGATCGCCGTCACCGCGCACAGCGCAATGCCTTTCATGCCGAAGTCATCAGGGCCGTTGCCGGTGCCGATCAGCACGCCGCCGATGCCGAACACCAGGGTCACGGAGACGATCACCAGATTGCGCGCTTCGGCCAGGTCGACCTTGTGGCGAATCAGGGTGTTCATACCCACTGCTGCGATCGAGCCGAACAGCAGGCACAGAATCCCGCCCATCACCGGTACAGGAATGCTCTGCAGCAGCGCGCCGAACTTGCCGATGAACGCCAGGGCGATGGCGAAGATCGCCGCCCAGGTCATGATTTTCGGGTTGTAGTTCTTGGTCAGCATCACCGCGCCGGTCACTTCGGCGTAGGTGGTGTTGGGCGGGCCACCGAAAGCGCCGGCGACGGTGGTCGCGATGCCGTCGCCGAGCAGGGTGCGGTGCAGGCCGGGCTTTTTCAGGTAGTCGCGGCCGGTCACGCTGCCGACTGCAATCACGCCGCCGATGTGCTCGATGGCCGGGGCCAGCGCCACAGGGACGATGAACAAAATCGCCTGCCAGTTGAACTCAGGTGCGGTGAAGTGCGGGATGTCCAGCCACGGGGCTGCGGCGATTTTCGCCACATCGACCACGCCGAAATAGAACGACAGGGTAAAGCCCACCAGCACGCCAGAGATGATTGGTACCAAGCGGAAAATGCCTTTGCCGAACACCGCGACGATCAGCGTGGTCAGGAGCGCCGCCATCGAAATCACGATGGCCGTGTGGTAGGGAATCAGCTCGGCAGCGCCATCGCCAGTCCGGCCCATGGCCATGTTGGCGGCAATGGGTGCCATCGCAAGACCAATGGAAATGATCACCGGACCAATCACCACCGGAGGCAGCAGACGGTCAATGAACCCGGTACCTTTGATCTTCACCGCAAGGCCGAGGAAGGTGTAGACAAAGCCTGCCGCCATCACGCCGCCCATGGTCGCTGCCAGGCCGAACTGGCCCTTGGCGAGGATGATCGGGGTGATGAAGGCGAAGCTGGACGCCAGGAAAACCGGCACCTGACGGCCTGTCACCAGTTGAAAGCACAGCGTGCCGAGACCGGCGGTGAACAGCGCGACGTTGGGATCGAGCCCGGTGATCAGTGGCATCAGCACCAGGGCGCCGAAGGCCACGAACAGCATTTGCGCGCCCGAGAGTACGGTGCGCCACAGTGGATCGTTGAACTCATCCTGTTTCATCAGGCGTCCTTTTGCTTGGTGCCGAAAATCTTGTCACCGGCATCGCCCAGGCCCGGAATGATGTAGCCGTGTTCGTTCAGGCGCTCGTCGATGGAGGCGGTGTACAGCTGCACGTCCGGGTGGGCCTTCTCGACGATGGCGATGCCTTCCGGCGCGGCGACCAGGACCATGGCGCGAATGTCGCGGCAACCGGCCTTTTTCAGCAGGTCGATGGTGGCGACCATCGAGCCGCCGGTGGCCAGCATCGGGTCGATGATCAGCGCCAGACGCTGGTCGATTTCCGGGGCGAGCTTTTCCAGATAGGTGTGCGCTTCGAGGGTTTGTTCGTTGCGCGCGACGCCCACGGCACTGACCTTGGCGCCCGGAATCAGGCTGAGCACGCCTTCGAGCATGCCGATGCCGGCGCGCAGGATCGGCACCACGGTAATCTTTTTGCCAGCGATCTTTTCGACCTGAACGGTCCCGGCCCAGCCCTGGATGTCGTAGGTTTCCAGCGGAAGGTCCTTGGTCGCTTCGTAGGTCAGCAGCGCGCCGACTTCCTGAGCCAGTTCACGAAAGTTCTTGGTGCTGATATCGGCACGGCGCATGAGGCCGAGCTTGTGACGGATCAGCGGATGGCGGATCTCACGAATGGACATAAAGGGAAGGCTCCAGCGGGCGGGCAAAAAAAACGGCTTAGATTAATCTATTCAGCTGTAACTTGTCCTACCGGTTAGGTTCACAGTTCTTACATTAATGGGACGTCAGTGCAACGTTAGTCCAGAAAAGCTTGCTCTGACTAAAGCGGATGCGTACCTTTGCCCGCTTTTCCTTGCCCAGCCCCCTTTGGAGAGCACCATGTCCGCTGATCTCGAGCATATCCGTCAAGTCATGCGCGAGGCTGACTGCCTGTACACCCACGACGAAGTCGAAGCCTCCATCGCCCGCGTCGGTGAGCAAATCAACAGCGTGCTGGCCGATCGCAACCCGGTCGTCTTCTGCGTGATGAACGGCGGTCTGATCTTCGCTGGCAAGCTGCTGACGCACCTGAACTTCCCGCTGGAAGCGTCCTACCTGCACGCCACCCGCTACCGCAACGAAACCAGCGGCGGCGAGCTGTTCTGGAAGGCCAAGCCTGAAGTCTCGTTCATCGACCGCGACGTGCTGATCATTGACGACATCCTCGACGAAGGTCACACCCTGGGCGCGATCATCGACTTCTGCAAACACGCCGGTGCCAGCGCCGTGCACACCGCCGTGTTGATCGACAAGGATCACGACCGCAAGGCGCGCCCTGACCTGAAAGCCGATTTCGTCGGTCTGCCGTGCATCGACCGCTACATCTTCGGTTACGGCATGGACTACAAGGGTTACTGGCGCAACGCTGCAGGCATTTACGCTGTAAAAGGGATGTAATCAGCACCCTGCATGCCCATGTGAGCCTGATATCCCACATGCTAGAGTGCCTCCCACTTTTCCCGGGAGGCACCCATGACGTTATCGTTTCGTAGTCAAGCTGCGTTGATGTTGCTGTTGACCCTGCCGCTCCCCGCTCTCGCCGAACCCATGCACGCCCAATACTTGCCGCCTGACGAACTGTCGGTGCGCGAGGGCGAGCCTGAGCAGCAGCAATTGCTGCAGATCACCGATTACTCCATCGTCGTCGGCAGCCAGCGTCAGTCCAATCAGCAGCCCATACCTGTCACATCGCCGTTGAGCCTGCGTTTGAAGGGCAAGCCGATGAACAAGGGCGCGACGATTGCCGAGGTGTTGATCCACTTCGACGGCGAAAGCAAAAGCCTGAAAAAACCCGCCTACGACGCGTCCAGCCGCACCCTGACGCTGTATTACCCGGCCAGTCAGTATCGCGTGCTGGTCGATCTGCTGCGCAACGAAAAGGTCTATTGCCAGTTTCTCAGCTACGCCAACGGTCACGTCTGGGCCGACTTGCACACCGCCAGCGTACGCGCGCGTTGAGCCCGCGACCGGGCGGGAGGTAAACTGCCCGCCCGTGAAAATGTCCCGCAAGTCAGTTGGAGTCAGCAATGCGTAAAGATAAGAAGCAGGTGATTGGCGATGAAATCGGCGACGCCCAGATCAAATTGTTCCTGGACTTCGAGCCAGCCGATGCCACTTCGCCCTCGCTGCACAAGCTGATCAAGGCCTACCGTGGCCTGCGCATCGACGATTTCGAACGTTTTCTGGGCTTCTTCAAGGAAGCGGGCTACGACCTCGATGGCAAGGACGAACACGGCCATGACTTCGTCGCCCTGATCAAGGATCAACGCAACGCCGAGGACTACATCGAGTTGATCGAGAAAGCGCGGGGCTGATCCGCCAGATCCTTCCAGCGGGCGCCGCTCTGGCGCCCGTCGTCATCACGACCGGGCACGCGAAGTGCTGCGGTCTGCGTCGCTGATGTTTATCAGAACGCTACAACCTGCAACGCCAATTCCTACCGTTTGATTCCGTCTTTCCCCCTTTTCCGACAAA
>CAURWS010000283.1:0-5711 GCA_963528485.1 uncultured Pseudomonas sp.
GTATTTGACCGCCAGCTTGCCCAGGTCGACCGAAGCGGCGCCCAGTTTAAGCTCGCTCATCGCCTTGATGAGCGGGAAAGTCTCGTGTACGGACAACTCGGTTGCGTCGGCTTGACGATGACGCGCAAAGCGGTGGGCTTTGAGAATCGCAATCACGGAACGGTTGATCAGGGTACGGCCATAGATCGAGCTCACCACGTTGTTATTGCGGTAGAGCTGACCGATAAGCGGGATCATCGCCTCGGCGAGCGCTTCACGATCGATCCATTCACCAAGACACTGGTCGGGCTTCTGAGTCACGGGAACCTTCCACATGTAGGGGCTGAAAAAAGGGACTACATTATGCCCAAGCCCTTGTTTATGAGCAATCCGGAGTTTTCACGTTGTCGGGCACTACATAATTTGGCGACCACAAAGGCGAGCACAAAACTGACAGCGGTTTCCCGATTTAGTTACAATCACAGGCTTTGCCGCAACGCCTGGAGCTCTATCTTCCGTGCCCGTTCTGCGCCTACCGATTCTTCCTGCCGCCGCAGGCAAACAACATTGGGGCAACCTGCCCGGTGCCGCTCAAAGTCTGGCCATTGCCGAGGCTGCAAGCGCCGCGAAACGCTTCACGCTGCTTTTGACCGCCGACAGCCAGAGCGCCGAGCGGTTGGAGCAGGAGCTGAAGTTTTTCGCCCCCACCCTTCCGGTGTTGCATTTCCCTGACTGGGAAACCCTGCCGTACGACCTGTTCTCGCCCCATCAGGACATCATTTCCCAGCGTATCGCCAGCCTGTACCGGCTCCCGGAGCTGGTCCATGGTGTGCTGGTGGTGCCGATCACCACCGCCCTGCATCGCCTTGCGCCGACCCAATTTTTGCTTGGCAGCAGCCTGGTGCTCGATGTCGGCCAGAAGCTGGACGTTGAAGCGATGCGTACGCGGCTCGAAGCCAGCGGCTATCGCTACGTCGACACGGTGTACGAGCACGGCGAGTTCACGGTGCGCGGCGCGCTGATCGACCTGTTCCCGATGGGCAGCAAACTGCCCTACCGGATCGACCTGTTCGACGACGAAATCGAAACGCTGCGCACCTTCGAGCCGGAAACCCAGCGCTCCATCGACAAGGTCGATTCGGTGCGCCTGTTGCCGGCCAAGGAATTCCCGCTGCAGAAAGAGGCAGTCACCAGGTTCAAGGCGCGTTTTCGCGAGCGTTTCGACGTTGACTTCCGTCGCAGCCCGATCTTTCAGGACCTGAACAGCGGCATTACCCCGGCGGGCATCGAGTACTACATCCCGCTGTTCTTCGAAGAGACCTCCACGCTGTTCGACTACCTGCCCCAGGACACCCAGGTGTTCTCGCTGCCGGGCATCGAGGCGGCGGCGGAAACTTTCTGGAAGGACGTGCGCAACCGCTATGAAGAACGCCGCGTCGACCCGGACCGCCCGTTGCTGCCACCGGACGAACTGTTCCTGCCGGTGGAAGACTGCTTCGCTCGCCTGAAAAGCTGGCCGCGTGTGGTCGCAAGCCAGGACGACGTTGAAACCGGCGTCGGCCGCGAGCGTTTCCCGGCCCAGGCATTGCCTGATCTGGCCATCGAAGCCAAGGCCAACCAGCCGCTGGCGGCGCTGTCGACATTCCTTAATGAGTTCCCCGGTCGCGTGCTGTTCACCGCCGAATCCGCCGGTCGCCGCGAGGTGCTGCTGGAACTGCTCGAGCGCCTGAAACTGCGCCCGAAAACCCTCGACAGCTGGCAGGAATTCGTCGAGAGCAAAGAGCGGCTGGCGATCACCATCGCGCCGCTGGACGAAGGCCTTGTACTGGAACAACCGGCCTTGGCGCTGGTCGCCGAAAGCCCGCTGTTCGGGCAGCGGGTCATGCAGCGTCGTCGTCGCGAGAAGCGCATGGACGGCCACTCCAGCGACGCAGTGATCAAGAACCTCGCCGAGCTGCGTGAAGGCGCACCGGTGGTGCACATCGACCATGGCGTCGGCCGCTATCTGGGTCTGGCGACCCTTGAGGTGGAAAACCAGGTCGCCGAATTCCTCACGCTGGCCTACGCCGACGAGGCCAAGCTGTACGTGCCGGTGGCCAACCTGCACTTGATCGCCCGCTACACCGGCAGCGACGACGAACTCGCGCCGCTGCATCGCCTGGGCTCCGAAGCCTGGCAGAAAGCCAAGCGCAAGGCCGCCGAACAGGTGCGCGACGTGGCCGCCGAACTGCTAGACATCTATGCCCGCCGCGCCGCCCGCGAAGGCTATGCGTTCGCCGACCCGAAGCTGGACTACGAGACCTTCAGCGCCGGCTTCCCGTTCGAGGAAACCCCGGACCAACAAACCACCATCGAAGCGGTGCGCGCCGACATGCTCGCGCCCAAGCCGATGGACCGCCTGGTCTGCGGCGACGTGGGTTTCGGCAAGACCGAAGTGGCCATGCGCGCAGCGTTCATCGCCGTGCACGGCGGCAAGCAGGTGGCGATTCTGGTCCCCACCACCCTGCTCGCCCAGCAGCACTACAACAGCTTCCGCGACCGTTTCGCCGACTGGCCGGTGAAGGTCGAGGTGATGAGCCGCTTCAAATCGGCCAAAGAGATCAACGCTGCTATAGCTGAGCTGGCCGAGGGCAAGATCGACATCGTCATCGGCACCCACAAGCTGTTGCAGGACGACGTCAAGGTCAAGAATCTGGGCCTGGTGATCATCGACGAAGAGCACCGTTTTGGCGTACGCCAAAAGGAGCAGCTCAAGGCCTTGCGCAGCGAGGTCGATATCCTGACCCTCACCGCCACGCCGATTCCGCGCACCCTGAACATGGCCGTGGCCGGCATGCGCGATCTGTCGATCATCGCCACACCGCCGGCCCGGCGCCTGTCGGTGCGCACCTTCGTCATGGAGCAGAACAAGCCGACCGTCAAGGAGGCGCTGCTGCGTGAGCTGTTGCGCGGTGGCCAGGTGTACTACCTGCACAACGATGTGAAGACCATCGAGAAGTGCGCCGCCGACCTCGCCGAGCTGGTGCCCGAAGCACGCATCGGCATCGGCCACGGGCAGATGAACGAGCGCGACCTCGAACAGGTGATGAGCGACTTCTATCACAAGCGTTTCAACGTGCTGATCGCCTCGACCATCATCGAGACCGGCATCGACGTGCCGAGCGCCAACACCATCATCATCGAGCGCGCCGACAAGTTCGGTCTGGCCCAGCTGCACCAGCTGCGCGGTCGAGTCGGGCGCAGTCACCACCAGGCTTACGCCTACCTGCTGACGCCGCCGCGCAAGCAGATCACCCCGGATGCCGAAAAGCGTCTGGAGGCGATTGCCAATACCCAGGACCTCGGCGCCGGCTTCGTGCTGGCCACCAACGACCTGGAAATCCGTGGCGCGGGCGAGCTGCTGGGCGAAGGCCAGAGCGGGCAGATTCAGGCCGTGGGCTTCACCCTTTATATGGAGATGCTCGAACGCGCGGTGAAGTCGATCCGCAAGGGCGAGCAGCCGAATCTGGAGCAGCCACTGGGTGGCGGCCCGGAAGTCAACCTGCGAGTGCCAGGGCTGATTCCCGAGGACTACCTGCCGGATGTTCACGCGCGGCTGATCCTCTACAAACGCATCGCCAACGCCGCCGACGAAGAGGGCCTCAAGGACCTGCAGGTGGAGATGATCGACCGCTTCGGCCTGTTGCCGGAACCGACCAAGAATCTGGTGCGCATGACCTCGCTGAAACTCAAGGCCGAGCAACTGGGCATCAAGAAAATCGACGCGGGGCCGCAGGGTGGACGAATCGAATTTGCCGCCGATACTTCAGTGGAGCCGTTGACGCTGATCAAGCTGATTCAGGGGCAACCCAAACGTTACAAATTCGAAGGCGCCACGCTGTTCAAGTTCATGGTGCCAATGGAGCGTCCCGAGGAGCGCTTCAACACGATCGAAGCGCTGCTTGAGCGCCTGACCCCGACTTCAGCTTAAGGATTCACCATGCGTGTGTTTCGTTCGTTCGCCCTGCTGCTGGTGCTGATCGCCCCTGCAGCATTTGCCGATAGCACCTATCAGGTGGAGCTGATTCTGTTCCGCCAGGTCGGCGAGCCCGCCGCCACCAATCAGGCGGCGCCGGAAGACTGGGCCAATGGCGCGCAAACGCTGGGGGCGGATAACCAGACCAGCACGGTGCTTGACGCGCTGGTGAGCAAGCTCGAGGCCAGTGACCACTATAAAGTGCTGCTGCACCGGGCCTGGCAACAGGAACTGGGCGCCACCCCGAGCAAGGTGGCGATCAGCAGCGGTCAGGAGCAGTTCGGCCACTTCCCCATCGAGGGCACGGTGAGCCTGGGCCTGGCGCGCTTCACGGACATCGACGCCAATTTCTGGGTCAATCAGCTCGACGACCATGGCGTGCTGGTCACCAGCGAACGCATGCGCCAGGCGACCCGGGTGCGCAACGGCGAATTGACCTACATGGATAACGGGAGCCTGGCCATGCTGATCAAGGTTTCTCCTCTTCAAGCACCTCGTTGATGTAGGGCAAGACGTGTCATCCCTATTGGAAAAAGCCCTGGCCCTGCCATGGGAACCGTTGTTCAAGGCGCAGAGTGTCGAGCGCGGGCTCGACTACGCCCGGCAGAATCGCGTCGTGCTGCAGCATTTGAGCCCTGAGCTGGTGCGCACGGTGTGCCGAGGCTCGAGCCTGGAAACCTACACCCAGACCCTGCAATTCAAGGACCCGGAGCGCAACCGCCAGTTCGTGGTTGGCAAATGCACCTGCCCGGTGAGAAACAACTGCAAGCACTGTGCAGCTGCGTTGTTCTATCTACAGGACCCGGAAAACAAGCCCGGCATTCTGGCGGCCATGGCGCGAGGCATCCCCGCACCGACGCCCATCGTCGTCGAAAAACCGGCCGGGCCCGAGCGTCTCGAGAAAAAGATCAAACCCGAGCCGCGGCTGATCCTCGCCAGCTTCGAGTTCAGCGCCTACGAGCCACGCAACGGCAAGATGCAGCGACACATTCAGCACCGTGCCGCACTGGCGTTTCGTTATCGCGAGCTGTATGCCTCCGGCGTGCCGAGCCCGGGCCGGTCCGCCGACCTGCTCTGGCACTTGAAGGACGAAACCCTGCGCCTGCGCAGGCACCTGGACATCGAAGCGCAGTACCGCAAGCAACTGCAGGAACTGGGCTTTCGCATCGCCACCCGCCAGAGCAAGGCCTTGCCCGACAGCGCCGGCGAAATGTTCGAGCTGCCCAACGACAAGGCCTGGCTGAGCTTCATGCTCGACGATTTACCGACCCTGCGCGAGCAAGGCTGGCAGGTGGAAATGAGCGCCGACTTCGGCTTTGACGTGACCCCCGTCGATGACTGGTACGCGGTGGTCGACGAGCAGCCGGAGCGCGACTGGTTCGATCTTGAGCTGGGCATCATCGTCAACGGCGAGCGGCTGAGTTTGCTGCCGATCCTGATCAACCTGCTGCGCACCCACCCGGAATTGATGAGCCTTGAGGGCATCGCCAAACGTCGCGATGACGAGCAGTTGCTGGTGCAGCTCAATCACTTCACCCAACGCGGTGGCGGCCCGATTCAGGTGGCCCTGCCCTACGGCAGGCTGCGCCCGGTGCTGGCGACGTTGGGAGACTTCTACTGGCGTGAGGACGGCAACTATTCGATTCGCCTGAAAACCGCCGACGCCGGTCGCCTCACCCACCTGGACGACATGCCGCTGGTGTGGCAAGGCGGCGAC
>CAURWS010000284.1:0-5692 GCA_963528485.1 uncultured Pseudomonas sp.
CCTCACAAGAGGGGCTCCAATCGCAGCAGCATCATCACACCGCTATCAGGTCATCTGAATGGTGGTCTGCAGAATGGTGCTTTCAGTCGAAATCGTCTTGGCGTTCGCCTGATAGTTGCTTTGCGCCTTGATCAACTGAACCAGCTCACCGGTCAGGTCAACGTTGGACTCTTCCAGCGCAGAACCGGTAATGCTGCCCAGCGTACCGGACTCCGGCGAACCGGTGACCGGGATGCCCGACGCGTAAGTTTCACGCCACATGGTGCCACCCGCTGGCGCCAGACCCTGCACGTTGGCGAAGGTGGTCAGCGCGACCTGACCGATCACCTTGGATTGACCATTGGTGTACGTCGCGAACAGGTTACCGCTGGAGTCCACGTTCATCGCACTGATCTGGCCGGTGTAGTTACCGTCCTGGCTCTTGGAAATGGCGCCACCGGCTGCGTTGGTCTGGGTGGTGGCCAGCATATCCAGCTTCATCTTGGCCGACGCGCCTGCGCCGTTCGCTACCCACGTCGTGGTCGAACCGACGGTCTTGCTTTGCGCGGGTACCCAGCCGTCGATGCTGAAGGTGCCGTCAGCATTGACACTCACGCCGCCGCTGGTGACCGTGGGGGTGACCATGTTGCCCGACGCGTCGAAGGTCAGTTCAGTCGCGGCTGGCGTCGTCGAGTTCGCAGGGTCAGTGATGCTGCGGCCGTCGATCAGGCTGTACATGGTCCAGTCGTTGGTGTCGGTCTTGCGGAAGTATTGGGACAGGGTGTGTTCGTTACCCTGGCTGTCGTAGATCGGCGTGCTGTACGTCGAAGTGTAAGTCGTGGTGTCGGCCGGATCGAACGCCGCACCGGTCACGACAGCCTTGGACGAGTCCAGGTTGGACTTGATGGAAATGGTGGTCGTCGCCTTCGGCGCCATGTTCGAGGTGTCGACCTTCAGATTGGTCAGCACGCCAGTCATCACGTTGCCGTTGGCATCGACGCCGTAGCCCTGCAGGTTATTGCCGTTGGTGTCGATAATGTTGCCGGAACTGTCGGTGTGGAAGTTACCCGCACGGGTGTACAGCTTCTCGCCGTTGTTGCTGAGCAGGAAAAAACCGTTGCCGTTGATGGCCAGGTCCAGATCACGGCCGGTGCCGGTGGTCAACGAACCCTGGGTGAACTGTTGGGTCACGGCCGCAGTGCTCACGCCGCTACCGACGTCGGTACCGCCCGAAGTGCCGCGAATGGATTGCGCGTACTGGTCAGCAAATTCCGCACGGGACGCCTTGAAGCCGACGGTCGCGACGTTGGCAATGTTGTTGCCGGCGACGTCGAGACTTTTGTTCGCTGCGTAGAGCCCACTCAGACCGATATTGAAAGACATACTTCACTCCTGCGCCGTCGAGTCGGCTCTAGATCCCGATTTGTTGAACTTTGGACAAGGCAATGTTGGTGCCGTTGGCCAGATTAAGCGTCATTGAGGTACCGGCCGAGCCCATGGTGACACTGGTCACCGTCGCAGGCAGGTAGGTGGTCAGGCCTGTGGAAGTACCCTCCAGACTGCCTGTTGCCTTGAAGCTGTAGTTACCCGATTCCAGCGGGTTGCCCGCATCGTCCTTGCCGTCCCAGGTGAAGCTGGCGTTGCCGGCTTTCTGCTGGCCCAAGTCGAGGGTGCGAACCACACTGCCGGTGCTGTCGTAAATCTTCACGGTGGTGGTCGTGCTGGTCGAAGGCACAACGGCCTGACCGGTCATGCCTTTGGTGGTGTCGACGTTGGTCGAACTGGCGTCGGCGATCACCGAACGGCCTACCAGCGACGACGCCTGCAGCGCCTGCGAAGACTGGTACATGCCACCGATCGCATCGACCGAGGTGCTCAGGTTCTGCATGGTTTCCAGGCTTGAGAACTGCGCCAGCTGGGCCACGAACTGGGTGTTGTCCTGTGGATCGAGCGGGTTCTGGTTCTGCATCTGGGTCACCAGCAGCTGCAGGAACGAATCCTTGCCCAGGGTGCTGGCGCCGGTGGTGGTGTCGCCGGTCTTGCCGGAGGTCGCCGTCTGCAGCGACTTGATGTAGTCGCTGCTTGTCGTGTCGTTAGTAACGGTCATTGCGCTCGCCCCTTATCACTGACCCAGAGTCAGGACCTTCTGCATCATTGTTTTGGCGGTGTTCATGATTTCCGCGTTGGTCTGGAACGAACGACTGGCCGAGATCATGTCAGCCATTTCGTTGACGACGTTGACGTTCGGGTAATAGACGTAACCGTTCTTGTCCGCAGCCGGGTGATTTGGCTCGTAACGTGCTTCCAGGTTGGAGGCGTCTTCGACGATGCCGGAAACCTGCACACCGGTGCCGGCCTGCCCCTGCTCTTCGAACAGCGAAGCGCTGCCGCCGGACTCCTGACCCTGAAACACGGTGGCGAACACCGGGTGCCGTGCGCGATAGGTCTTGTCCATGCTGGAGGACACGGTTTCGGCGTTGGCGATGTTACTGGCCACGGTGTTCAGGCGAGTGTTCTGCGCACTCATGCCGCTACCGGCAATATTGAAAACACTGGATAGGGACATGAATTACTCTCCGCGCAGGGCCGATACCAGCCCTTTGAACTTACTGTTGAGCAAGGTGAAGCTGGCCTGGAAGCCAATGGCGTTCTCGGCGTAATTGGCGTTCTCGACCTGGGCGTCGACGGTGTTCTGGTCCAGCGACGGCTGCGACGGCGTGCGGTACAGCAGGCTCGCCTCACCCGAATCCACGCCTTGCGCCTCGATGTGATGGCTGTTGGTGGTATTCAGGGCAAACGTGCCGTTTTTGGCCTTGTCGCTTTCAGCGGCCAACACCTTGGAAAAGTCTAGGTCGCGCGCCTTGTAGTTCGGCGTGTCGGCGTTGGTGATGTTGTTGGCCAGCACTTCGGCACGTTGAGCGCGGAAGTTCAGCGCTTTCTCGTGAATGCCCAGTGCGTTGTCGAAGCTGATGCTCATGTCGGGAACCTTTATCGGTTGACCAGATGTTCGTAACAGAGAGATAGCAAGTGGCGTGCCAGCTTTCGAAAGGCCTGTATTTCGGGGGTTTGAAGGGAGTTTGCCAGGGGGAATGCCAGAAAAGCGGCAAGTGATTTCCGCTGAAGGGGAGGAAAGCGGCAAAGGGGGTGTCGTTTTTTTGCCGTTGATTGCGCCTGGCGGCAGTTTTTGCCGCTCACGCGGTTGGGGGGGCCGGACAGTGGGGCGAAATGGTTGGGTTAGTTCGCCGAAACAAAGTCACTCGACGGAGTCGAATCAGGTCTGGCGTCAGCCAGAACAAAGGCATCAAGCCAGACACCTCAACGCCCCGCCGAACGCCAAAGAGGAACGGCGCCAACAGGCGCCGTTCCTCTTCATCTTTCACGCTTACTTCTTGGCCGCTTCCCAGCTCTTCAACAGATCCGAGTAGGCAATGGTTTCGCCCTTCGGTTTCTCGTTGGCCAGCTTGCGTTGCGGTGCCAGGAACGCACCGTTGCTCTTCTCGGCCTTGGTGTACCACTCCTCAGCTGAGGTTTCCGGGTTCATCTTCGGTGCGCAACCGCTCGCGTCCTGAACCTTGGAGCGCTCGATCCGGGTCATGATCGCGTCCTGATCCTTGGCCAGACCGTCCAGCGCCGCTTGCGCGGTTTTCTCGCCGGTCACGGCTTCAGCCACGTGGCTCCACCACAGCTGCGCCAGTTTCGGGTAGTCCGGAACGTTGGTGCCGGTCGGCGACCACTGCACGCGGGCCGGGCTGCGGTAGAACTCCACCAGACCACCGAGTTTCGGCGCCAGGGCGGTCATCTCTTTCGAGTTGATGTCCGACTCACGAATAGGCGTCAGGCCGACGATGGTTTTCTTCAGCGAGACCGATTTGGACGTCACGAACTGCGCATAGAGCCAGGCCGCCAGACGTTTTTTCTCGTCAGCCGACTTGAGGAAGGTCCACGAACCCACGTCCTGATAGCCCAGCTTCATGCCTTCTTTCCAGTACGGCCCTTTTGGCGACGGCGCCATACGCCATTTCGGCGTGCCATCGGCGTTCATCACTGGCAGACCTGGCTTGGTCATGTCAGCGGTAAACGCGGTGTACCAGAAAATCTGTTGCGCGACGTTACCTTGCGAAGGCACCGGACCCGACTCGGAGAAGGTCATGCCCGCCGCCTCAGGTGGCGCGTAGGCCTTCAGCCAGTCGATGTATTTCTGAGTCGCGTAAACAGCCGCCGGGCCGTTGGTGTCGCCACCGCGGGTGATGCTGGAGCCGACCGGATGGCAGTTCTCGACGCGGATGCCCCACTCGTCCACCGGCAAGCCGTTCGGCAGGCCTTTGTCGCCGCTGCCCGCCATGGAGAACCAGGCGTCAGTGAAGCGCCAGCCCAGGGACGGGTCTTTCTTGCCGTAGTCCATGTGGCCGTAGACTTTCTTGCCGTCGATTTCCTTGACGTCTTCGCTGAAGAATTTGGCGATGTCTTCATAGGCCGACCAGTTCACCGGAACGCCCAGCTCGTAGCCATATTTGGCCTTGAACTTGGCTTTGAGGTCAGCACGTTCGAACCAGTCGGCGCGGAACCAGTACAGGTTGGCGAATTGCTGGTCGGGCAGCTGATACAGCTTGGCCGGGGTGATGACTTTGCCCGACTCGTCCTTGACCTCAGGCGAGGTGGTGAAGGAGGTGCCGATGAAGTCTTTGATATCCAACGTAGGCGAGGTGACTTTCGCGCCTTCGGGACTTGCCATCAGGTCTGTCAGAGACAGCGCTTTGCCGTAGCGGAAATGCGTACCGATGAGGTCGGAGTCGTTGACCCAGCCGTCGTAGATGCTCTTGTCCGACTGCATGGCGGTTTGCAGCTTCTCGATGACGTCACCTTCCTGCAGCAGGTCGTGGGTCACTTTGATGCCGGTGATTTCGGTAAAGGCCTTGGCCAGGGTTTTCGACTCGTATTCGTGGGTGGTCAAGGTTTCGGAAACCACCTTGATGTCCATGCCACGGAACGGTTCGGCGGCCTTGATGAACCACTCCAGTTCCTTGAGCTGGTCAGCGTCGGACAGGGTCGTCGGCTTGAACTCGCTGGCTGCCCATTTCTTCGCGGCATCCTCATATTGATCCGCCCACGCCGAAACGCTCAAGCCACTGAGCATCACCATCGTCGCTACCGTCACACTATGTCGCAGCTTGTTTTTCTTATTGAACATAGACACCTCCAGTGTTGATTCTTATGTAGTCCCGCGTTTCAACCTGCTTGCTTTTTCTCTTCATCCCCAACGCATCACCACCAACAGCCAGACCAGGGACAGCCCCGAGGCAACCCAGATGCTCCAGTCGGTCACGCCGATGACCAGCAAATGCAGGTAGGCGCTGCCGAGAAGACCGATGAACAGCCGGTCGCCACGGGTGGTGGCAATCGGCAGAAAACCGCGACGCTCAATGCTCGCCGAGCGCAGCTCCCAGACGGTCATGGCAACCAGAATGGCGGCAATGGAACCGAAGAAGATCGCGGTCGGCAGTGTCCAGGACATCCACTCCATTTTTTTCGACTCCTCAGACACGACCAAGGGCAAAACCCTTGACCACGTGATTGCGAACGAACCAGATCACCAGCATGCCCGGCAGGATGGTCAACACCCCCGCTGCCGCCAGCACGCCCCAGTCGATCCCCGATGCCGACACCGTGCGGGTCATCACCGCCGCAATGGGCTTGGCGTTGACCGATGTCAGGG
>CAURWS010000285.1:0-5688 GCA_963528485.1 uncultured Pseudomonas sp.
ATCAACATCGAGTTGAGCATCGAGGATGAGCTGCTGATCGACACCTCCTGGCCCGCCCCCATTCGCAAGCGACCACTGGCGATGGTTTAATCGATCACATTTCGATACAAACCGTCACAAAACTGTCAAAAGCCCTTGCCATGATGCCGCTTTCGATCCTGTGCCCTCACGGGCACTTCTCGTCTGCGAGCCTTCATGAATCAAAGCATCGCCCGCCATCAGGACTCTGACATTTTCGGCCTGTTGTATGGATTCCGCTTTCGCCCAGGCGAGCCTGCACAACAGATCGACTCGACCACGGCAGTGGAGTGTCTGCGCACCCCTGCCGACCCTACCGAATTCATCTGGCTGCACCTGAACCTGGCCCACGCCAGTTGCGAGCGCTGGCTGAAAACCAATCTCGAACTGCCGGACGAGTTTCTCGAAGCCCTGCATGAGGGCTCGCGTTCGACCCGCATCGAGCACGTCGACTCCGCCCTGCTGGCGGTGGTCAACGACGTGGTGTTCGATTTCAACCGGGTCTCCACCGACATCGCCACGCTGTGGGTGTGCGTGCGCAGCAACCTGATGATTTCGGCGCGCAACCAGCCGTTGCGCTCGGTGGACAAGCTGCGTTCGTCGGTCAAACAGGGGGAAATCTTCCGCTCCCCTCTCGAATTGCTGGCGCATCTGCTGCGCGATCAGAGTGAGGTGCTGGCGCAGTTCATGCGCAAGACCAGCATCAGCGTCGACAAGATCGAAGACCAGTTGCTGTCCCAACGCCTGAGCAACAACCGCACCGAGCTTGGCGCCATGCGTCGGGTGCTGGTGCGTCTGCAACGCCTGCTGGCTCTGGAGCCGGGCTCGCTAATGCGCCTGCTGCACCGCCCGCCGCAATGGCTGCTGGAGGAAGATCTGCAGGAGCTGCGCCAATCCACCGAGGAGTCGGCACTGGTGATCAGTGACCTCACGGCATTAGGCGAACGCATCAAGCTGCTGCAGGAAGAAATCGCCGCCAACCTCAACGAACAGAGCAGCCGTACCCTGTTCACCCTTACCGTGGTGACCGTTCTGGCGCTGCCGATCAACATCGTCGCGGGTTTCTTCGGCATGAACGTAGGTGGTATCCCCCTGTCCGCCGACCCCCATGGTTTCTGGATTCTGGTGGCGCTGGTGGCGTCGTTCACCTTCATTGCCGGGCGCTGGGCGTTTCGCAAGAGCCGGGATTATTGAAAGCGTCGCCGGCCAGCCACTGTTAGCTAAGCCACGAGAATATGCTTCAGCCCGTTGTAGGTTGTTATTTGTTGATGTGAATCGATGATGACGACCGAGGCTCTGGCCTTATTTCCGATGCGAGCTTTGTCCCCCAAACCGTCGAACCTCCATTCGAGCGTCACAGGACGCTCGCTGCCCAAACGCTCATTTCTCAGAGCGCTCGATGCCAGAAGCTCACCCGTTTCGGCATCCGTGATACTGAACGCGTGAAACGCGATATCGGCAAGGTCTGTCTTGAAAATGACATTCAAGGGTTGGGAGATGGAGAGTTCATCATCGTCTTTCAGGTCTTGAATGAACGGCTCATTCAGCACCGGTTTTACATCGCTCATGGTGGGCACTCCCTGTGGTTGTCCAGAAGGTAACTTCGTCTAACACTCACTTTTCAGGTTAGCGGCGCCCGAGAGCAGGCCTAGGCCGTTTTGCAATGGCGCTTATCGCGCTTGTGCATACGCGAAACGTATTTTTCGAACACCACCCATCCTTTAGCGCAACAAATCCCTCGCTTCCCTGACCTGCGTCGCATCTCTGTCACATTTTGTAATGATCATTGTCGCCATCCCATCTCAACAGGATTGTGAATCATGGCGACCCCCTCACTGGCCCAAGGCTCTGCCGGGCTGAGTTCTCAATTCGGGCGCAAGCCCGGCGTTCTGACGATGGTGATCTTCTTTGCCGTACTGGCGCTGGGCCTGCTGTACACGGCCTACAGCCTGAAATCGGACATGGACGATCTGGGCACCGTGGTCACCACCTGGGTGCCTTTCCTGTTGCTGGGCGTCGCGCTGTTGATCGCTTTGGGCTTCGAGTTCGTCAACGGCTTCCACGACACCGCCAACGCCGTGGCGACCGTGATCTACACCCACTCCCTGCCGCCGAACTTCGCGGTGGTCTGGTCGGGCACGTTCAACTGGCCTTCGGCATCATCGCCCTGCTGCCGGTGGAGCTGATCCTGCAAGTGGGCTCGTCTGCCGGTTACGCCATGATCTTCGCCCTGTTGATCGCTGCGATCCTGTGGAACCTCGGCACCTGGTGGCTGGGCCTGCCGGCCTCTTCGTCGCACACCCTGATCGGCTCGATCATCGGCGTGGGCGTGGCCAACGCGCTGATGCACGGCCGTGATGGCACCAGCGGCGTGGACTGGTCGCAAGCCACCAAGATCGGCTACTCGCTGCTGCTGTCGCCGCTGGTGGGCTTCACCTGCGCGGCGCTGTTGCTGCTGGCCCTGCGCATGTTCGTGAAGAACCGCGCGCTGTACAAAGCACCGGAAGGCAACACCCCGCCGCCGCTGTGGATTCGCGGCCTGCTGATCCTCACCTGCACCGGCGTGTCGTTCGCTCACGGCTCCAACGACGGTCAGAAAGGCATGGGCCTGATCATGCTTATCCTGGTCGGCACCCTGCCGATGGCCTACGCGCTGAACCGCACCATGCCGGCTGATCAGTCGGTGCAGTTCGCCGCGGTCGCGCAAGTCACCCAACAGGCCCTGAGCAAAGCCGCGCCGCTGCCTGCTCCGGCCGATCCGCGCAAGACGCTGTCCGACTACATCCGCGACAAACAGCCCACCCCTGAGCTGGTGCCTGCACTGGCGGTGATGGCCGGCAAGATCGGCATTCAGGTCGCCAGCTACGGCTCGCTGGCCAAAGTGCCTGCCGAAGCCACCGCCAACGTGCGTAACGACATGTACCTGACGTCCGAAGCCATCCGCATCATGGACAAGAACAAGGTCGGCAACTTCGACGCCGACACTCAGGGCAAGGTCATGCTGTTCAAGCAACAAATCGACAGCGCCACGCGCTTCATCCCGCTGTGGGTGAAGATCTCCGTGGCCATCGCGCTGGGGCTGGGGACCATGGTCGGCTGGAAACGCATCGTGGTGACTGTCGGCGAGAAGATCGGCAAGACCCACATGACCTATGCCCAGGGCGCCTCGGCTGAAGTGGTGGCCATGCTGACCATCGGTGCTGCGGACATGTACGGACTCCCGGTGTCGACCACCCACGTATTGTCGTCGGGCGTGGCGGGCAGCATGGTCGCCAACGGTTCGGGCCTGCAGATGCGTACCCTACGCAACCTGGCCATGGCCTGGGTCCTGACCCTACCGGCGGCGATCCTGCTGTCGGGCGGGCTGTACTGGCTGTTCACCCAGATTTTCTGATGCGCAGCGCTTCACGTGCTCTGCTTCACAGGCGCCTCGGCGCCTGTTTTTTTTTGCTCGGATTTCGGCGTAGCACCTACCTGCTTCTGCCCAAAGGCGCAGCCCTGCGGGCAGAATCAAAAGCAAAACCCACCGCCATCAAACACGATCCATGTCCCAAGCCCTCACCCTTCAGCCATTGATGGCCCTCCGCGCCTGCCTAAGATGGGCGTTACAGCCAGCCTGAACCGTGAGCCCCGCATGACACACACAAGAACCCTCTACGACAAGCACATCGACTCACACACCGTGTGCACCCTCGATGATCAGGGCCATGTCCTGCTCTACATCGACCGTCAGGTGATCAACGAATACACCAGCCCCCAGGCTTTCAGCGGTCTGCGCGAAGCCGGGCGTGAGGTATGGCGCCCTGAAACTGCGCTCGCCGTGGTCGATCACGTCAACCCCACCGCACCTGCGCGAGTCGCGGCCATGGCCGACCCGGGCGGCGCATTGCAGGTGTCGTACCTGGCCGAGAACTGCGAAAAATTCGGCATCGAACTGTTCGACGTCCTCGACAAGCGCCAAGGCATCGAACACGTGATTGCCCCCGAACAGGGCTTCATCCTGCCGGGCATGGTCATTGCCGCAGGCGACAGCCACACCACCACCTACGGCGCGTTGGGCGCGTTCGGCTTTGGCATTGGCACCTCGGAAATCGAACACCTGCTGGCCTCGCAGACGCTGGTCTACAAGCGCCTGAAAACCCTGCGCGTGACCGTGGACGGCGCGCTGCCCGGCGGCCTGACCTCCAAGGACGTGATCATGGCCCTGATCGGCAAGATCGGCGCCTCGGGGGCCACCGGCTATGCCATCGAATTCACCGGCTCGACCATCGCAGCGCTCAGCGTGGAAGCGCGCATGACGATCTGCAACATGGCCGTCGAGGCCGGCGCGCGCGGCGCCTTCATGGCCCCGGACGAGAAGGTCTTCGCCTACCTCAAGGACAAACCCCGCGCGCCCAAAGGCGAGCTGTGGGATCAGGCCGTGGCGAAATGGAAACAGCTCTACAGCGACCCGCACGCCGTGTTCGACAAGGAAATCCACCTCGATTCCAGCGACCTGCAACCCATGGTCACCTGGGGCACCAGCCCCGATCAGGCCGCTGCGATCAATGGCCGCGTCCCGGACCCGGAGGCTATCGCCGACCCGATCCTGCGCCAGGACATGCGCCGCGCCCTCACCTACATGGGCCTGGAAGCGGGCATGCCCCTGAGTGACATCGTCATCAGCCACGCCTTCATCGGCTCCTGCACCAACGCGCGCATCGAAGACCTGCGCGACGCTGCCAACGTGGTGCGCGGCAAACACGTCGCCGAGCACGTGCGGGCGATGATCGTCCCCGGCTCCACCGCTGTGCGCGATCAGGCCGAGGCCGAAGGGCTGGCGTCGATCTTTCGTGATGCCGGATTTGAATGGCGTCAGTCCGGCTGCTCGATGTGCCTGGCGATGAACGACGACGTGCTCGCCCCCGGCGACCGCTGCGCCTCCAGCACCAACCGCAATTTCGAAGGCCGCCAGGGCGCCGGTGCGCGCACCCACCTGATGAGCCCGGCCATGGTCGCCGCCGCTGCCATTACCGGTCGCCTGACCGACGTTCGCAGCCTGCAAGGGAGCTTCTAAGATGCAGCCGTTCAACCAAGTCACCGGCAAGGCCGCGCCAATGCTGGCCGCCAACATCGACACCGACGTGATCATGCCCAAGCAGTTCCTCAAGGGCATCGACCGCGCGGGGCTGGATCGGGGTTTGTTTTTTGACCTGCGCTTCTTGCCTTCAGGGGCGCCAAACCCGGACTTCATCCTCAATCAGCCAGGCTGGCAGGGCGCTAAATTCCTGGTTACCGGGCCTAACTTTGGCTGCGGGTCGAGCCGCGAGCATGCGGTCTGGGGCCTCAAGCAGATGGGCATTCAGGCGCTGATCGGCAGCAGTTTTGCGGGGATTTTCTACGACAACTGCCAGCGTAACGGCGTGCTGACGATCGTGCTGGACGAACCGCAGGTTCAGGAGTTGGGCCGTGTGATCAGCCAGGCCGAGAGCGCGCAGATCGAGGTCGACTTACCCGCCCAGCAGATTCGCTTGCAGGACGGGCGTGTGATGCCGTTCAAGATCGACGAGCTGAGGAAAAACGCCCTGCTGCTGGGGCTGGATGCCATTGGCAGCACGCTGCAAAAGCGCGAGGAAATCCTGGCGTTTCAACGCAAGCACCTGGCGCAGAATCCGTGGCTTTGAGCGGCTT
>CAURWS010000286.1:0-5686 GCA_963528485.1 uncultured Pseudomonas sp.
ACCGAAAGCTGCTTCACCGTTGAAGCAGGTCAGCGCCTTGGCTTTGCGCTGGGGTGGCAGGCGTCTCACGAGCCGGTGCGCGAGGCGTTCGACATCGAGCAGGCGCTGGAGAACACTGATCATTATTGGCGCGAGTTCTCTGATCGCTGCCCGGATGTCGGCCCCTGGACCGCTCAGGTCAAGCGCTCGCTGATCACCCTCAAGGCCATGACCTACGCGCCCACTGGCGGCATTGTCGCGGCAGTCACGACTTCGCTGCCCGAGCAACTGGGGGGCGAGCGCAACTGGGACTACCGCTTCTGCTGGCTGAGGGATGCAACCATGACCCTGTTGGCGTTCATGAACCTGGGTTACTTCGATGAGGCAACCGCGTGGCGCAACTGGTTGTTGCGCTCGGTGGCGGGCAACCCGGAGCAGGTGCAGATCATGTACGGCCTGGGCGGCGAGCGGCGCTTGCCGGAGTATCAATTGCCGTGGCTGAGCGGCTACGAGAACTCCCAGCCTGTGCGCATCGGCAATGCCGCTGCCACGCAAATGCAGCTGGATGTGTACGGGGAGGTGGCCGACGCCATGACCCAGGCGCTCAAAAGTGGGCTGCCACGCCTGCCGCGCAGCACGGAAATCCAGAAGGTCATCATGCCGTTCCTGGAAAACGTCTGGCATCAGCCCGACGCCGGCATCTGGGAAATCCGCTCCGAGCCGCGGCATTTCACCCACTCCAAAGTCATGGCCTGGGTCTCGTTCGATCGCAACGCCGGGGTGCTGGCCCAGAGTGACAGCGCAGAAGACCGCGAACGGGGTCGGCACTACCGGGCGATTGCTGACGAGATTCATGCCGACGTCTGTGCCAATGGCTATGACGCTCAGCTCGGCAGCTTCGTGCAGACCTACGGCGGCAAGGAGCTGGATGCGAGCCTGCTGCAGATCGCCCTGACAGGCTTCCTGCCGGTGGACGACCCCCGAGTCACCGCTACTGTGGCGCAGATCGAAAAGGAGCTGATGCAGGATGGCCTGCTGCTGCGTTATGACAGCGAGCGCAGCACCGATGGCGTGTCGGGCAGCGAGGGGACGTTTCTGGTGTGTTCGTTCTGGCTGGCGGACGTGTATGTCCTGCAAGGGCGCGAGCAGGAGGCGAGTGACCTGTTCGACCGCTTGTGCGGCCTGTGCAACGACGTCGGCCTGCTCGCCGAGCAATACGACCCGCGCGCGGGGCGCATGCTGGGCAACTTCCCTCAGGCGTTCAGCCATATCGGCATCATCAACACGGCGCTGAACCTGCACCGCGTGGTTTGCCCCGTCAAAACCCGAGCGGCGGCCCAAGCCGAGCCCGACACCGCACCCCTGTAGCAGTCCCGCCTGTCGGCGGTGGCCTCCTCGCAGTCGCCACCGCCGGCAAGCCGTGCTGCTGCAGAGGGCTTCAGCTGGATGGGATCAGCGCGCCTTGCGAAAGGTGAAATTGATCCGCTGTTCACCCAATTGTGGATGCTCGGCCTGCCTTATCGGCATGACGCCGTGATAGCGCAGGCGGTCCTCACCGCCCCAGACCACCACGTCGCCATGAAACAGCGGTACACGCTGGGTCGCGTCACTGCGGGCGTGGCCGCCGAACAGGAACATCGCGGGAATGCCCAATGACACCGAAACCACCGGCCAATGCGGATCGCGTTCGTCCTTGTCCTGATGCAGGGCCAGTTTCGCGCCGGGGATGTAGCGGTTGATCAGGCAAGCGTCGGGAACGAAATCCATGAAGCCCGCAGTCTCGGCGGCCGAGCGTGCCAGCGCTAGAAACACGCCAGGCATCTCGGGCCAGGGCTGGCCGGTCTGCGGGTCGACCTGCGTGTATTGATAGCCGTCGCGGTCGGTGGTCCAACCAAACGTGCCGCAACTGCTCAGCGCCACCGACATGGTGTAACCGCCGGGCGTCACCATGTTGCGAAAGGGCGCGCGAGTGAGGATGGCCTCAAGGGCCGGGAGCAGTTGCTCCACCAGTGGCAGGGCAAAGCCGCGCAAGACGAACGACTGCGGGCCAATCTGCTCGGTCGACGGCGGTTGCGGCGCATCGTCGGCGAACAGATCCAGTGTGGCGGGAGTCGTGCTCTTGCGTTGCATCATCGCGGTGGTCCTGGGTGGCAGGGCGGTTTACAGCGCCTTGCTGACCTTGACGTCACTGATCACGTCGTCGCTGTCGCTGTGCATTTTCTGCAGGGCGGCCAGCGCTTCTTCGGCCGAAGGCGATTGCAGCAAGGCGAATTCAAAGCGGCGTTCGCCATTGAGTTTGTAACTGATGGCGTATTTGATGACAGGGGCAGAAGATGTGCTCACGAAAGATTCCTTGAAGGCGTTCGGCAGGCAGCGTGCAAGCACGAAGTTTTCACGCTGGCTCGTGTTTGATCGGATCAGCGCAGGCGCGAGGTCGAGCGGCGAACGATCTTGATCGAGTGGGTGAAGGTGGTCTTGCGACCGCCGCCATGGCTGTCCATTTTGCGTCCTGCGGTGTCGATGGTGATGTTCCAGAAGCCGGTGCTGGGCACCTCGATTTTGGCTGGGAAACGATCAAACGCGCCGCCGTGGTAGGTGTGACGACCGCCGTTCTTGAAGCTGCGGAAATTCGCGTCGCTCATCAGGCGGATGTTGCAGAGCTGGGAGCACTCAATGACGACCACGTCGTCTTCGTTGAGATGCTCGCGCTGGTGTACGAATTTCATGGGTATCTCCGGAGACGGTATTCTCGAAAACCCGAAACGATATCACGGCGCGCCGAGGCATTGATGGCCATTGGCGTTTTTATTACCCGGGTCTTGCCTGAAAAAAGTCTGGCGGTTGGGGATTTTATTGATGCGGTGCCTGTCGTAGCACCTTTACTGGAGGGATTGTATGAAACTGGCTGTTGTTGTTCTGGCTTTGGCGATGACCGGTTGCGCCAGTGTGGCGGATATCGAGCACACCCCCCCGACCATGAACGTGATGTCCGGGAAGAATCCGCAGGAATATGCCGAATGTTTTATCTCCAGGATCGGCGACAGCCGCAAACCTCCGCAGATCGAGCCGCACAAAGAGGGGTTGCGGGTCATCGTGCCGCAGAAATTCTCCAGCGGCACGCCTACGGCAATCGTCGATATCGAGAAGCGTTCGGGCGGCAGCTCGATCAAGCTGTTTGAAAGCGGCGGAAACAATCCGTTGCGGCCCAAGGACATTCAGCACGCCGTGACGGCGTGCATTTCCGGCGAATAAGCCTGGCCGTTATTTGCAGACCACCAACACGCTGCGCGTCTTGTAGTTGCCGACGTCGACGCCCAGGGTCTTGTCCGCCTCCTTGGGCTGCGGGGTGCCGTTGGTGCTGACGATGTTGTAGCCGGTGCCGGCGCAGGAGGCTTCGGCTTTTTCATAACAGGCCGCCCAGGACATGGCTTCGCCGGAGCAGTCGATGCTCAGGGCCTGTTGGCCGTTCTTGAGGTAGGTATTTTGCGCGGTCGCGCAGCCAGTCAGGCCCAGTACAGCGATGACGGACAGGATCTTGATCATTTTCGAAGCTTTCCGATGAGGGCCGGGGTTGGATAATCAGCATGTTTCAGACTCATCGACAGTGCCATCGTTCCGGCATCACGGAAACATTTTTCGTTACAGGTTTAGCAGCCCGGCCCCTCTGTGACGGGGCCCGGACGGCAGGTGACTCAGGCTTTCTTGTCGGCGCGACGGCGTGGAGCCGGCGTGTCCTCAAATACAGCGGCCACTTCACACGCGCTGCTTTCGCTGCCGAAAGGGCCTGCAACGGCTTCTTCGTCGTGGCCGACGAGCCACCACTGGCCGTCCTGCAGTTTCTTGATCTGGTATCCGTTTACAACTTTGATGTCCGCCATGGTGCGTCTCTACAAATGATTCAGGCGGCTATGATACGGCGTACTCAGATAATTTTCCTACGCAAACGAGTGATGGCGGCTACGCTTGTGCCTGTCATTGCACGGTCGTTTTGAGGAATTGGATGGCCTCTTACGGGTGATGTATCGGACATCAAGCGAACGCGACTCTTACAAACGTTTGCGACGGCCAGAGGGCCGCTCGCCGATGTTCACTGGTCGCGATAAATGGAATGCGTGCGGAACTATCTGCGCGACTGTTCCTCTACCAAGGCAGCGTACGGCCAGTAGCGGGGCATTGTAAGGTGATCGCCTCCTGATTAGACTGCGCCGCAACACCCCCAGCCCCATCAAGGACTTATATGATCAAGAAATGCTTGTTCCCTGCAGCCGGTTACGGCACTCGCTTCTTGCCAGCGACCAAGGCCATGCCTAAAGAGATGCTGGCAGTTGTCAACAAGCCACTGATCCAGTACGGCGTGGAAGAAGCACTGGCTGCGGGTTTGAACGAAATCTCCATCGTCACCGGTCGCGGCAAGCGCGCGCTGGAAGACCACTTCGACATCAGCTACGAGCTGGAACACCAGATCAAGGGCACCGACAAAGAGAAATACCTGGTCGGTATCCGTCGCCTGATCGACGAGTGCAGCTTCTCCTACACCCGTCAGACCGAAATGAAAGGCCTGGGTCACGCGATCCTCAGCGGTCGTCCGCTGATCGGTAACGAGCCGTTCGCCGTGGTGTTGGCGGATGACCTGTGCGTAAACCTGGAAGGTGATGGCGTCCTGGCGCAAATGGTCGAACTGCACAAGCGCTACAAGTGCTCGATCGTGGCGATTCAGGAAGTTGACCCGAACGAGACCAACAAGTACGGCGTCATTGCCGGTGAAGAAATCAAGCCGGGCCTGTTCCGCGTCACCGACATGGTCGAGAAGCCAAAACCGGAAGACGCACCGTCGAACCTGGCGATCATCGGTCGTTACATCCTGACCCCGGACATCTTCGAGAAAATCGAACAGACCGAGCCAGGCAAAGGCGGCGAAATCCAGATCACTGACGCCCTGATGAAACAGGCTGCCGAAGGCAACGTCCTGGCCTACAAATTCAAAGGCCAGCGTTTCGACTGCGGCGGTGCTGAAGGCTACGTGGAAGCGACCAACTTCTGCTTCGAGCACTTCTACAAGACCGGTAAGTCCACTCAGTAATGCAACTGCGCCGTTAACCCTCGGCCATCTGTATTGCAGCACAAAGCCACCTTCGGGTGGCTTTGTCGTTTCTGGCGGGCAGGCCTTGCCGAGCGCGCTGAAGCGGTTATGCTAGCCCTCCTGCCAAGGAGAAATTAATGAGCTACGACTTCGACCTTTTCGTCATCGGTGCCGGTTCCGGCGGTGTGCGCGCCGCGCGCTTTAGCGCAGGTTTTGGAGCCCGCGTGGCGGTTGCTGAAAGCCGCTATCTGGGCGGCACCTGCGTCAACGTCGGCTGCGTACCCAAGAAACTTCTGGTGTACGGCGCGCATTTCTCCGAAGACTTCGAAAACGCCAAATCCTTTGGCTGGACGCTGGGCGAACCCGAGTTCGACTGGGCCCAGCTGATCGCCAACAAGAATCAGGAAATCAGCCGCCTCAACGGTATCTATCGCAACCTGTTGAGCAACAGCGGCGTGACGCTGATGGAAGGCCACGCCAGACTGCGCGGGCCCCATGAGGTGGAAATCAACGGCCAGGTCCACACCGCCGAGCACATCATGATCGCCACCGGTGGCTGGCCGCAGATTCCGGACATCCCGGGTCGCGAGCACGCCATTACCTCCAACGAGGCGTTCTTCCTTGAGA
>CAURWS010000287.1:0-5642 GCA_963528485.1 uncultured Pseudomonas sp.
GCAATAATGACTGACCCGACGCATTCGCCAGCAAGCCGGCTCCCACAAAGTGATCGCAAGACGGCGAAAATCATTTCAGGGAGAGACTGATTGAAAATCATCATTCTCGGTGCAGGCCAAGTGGGCGGCACGCTGGCGGAGCATCTGGCCAGTGAAGCCAACGACATCACCGTGGTCGACACCGATGCCGAGCGCCTGCGGGCATTGGGCGATCGTCTGGATATCCGCACGATTCAAGGTCGCGGCTCGTTCCCGACCGTGCTGCGTCAGGCCGGTGCCGATGACGCCGACATGCTGGTCGCAGTCACGAGCAGTGACGAAACCAACATGGTCGCCTGCCAGGTCGCCTACACCCTGTTCCACACCCCGACCAAGATCGCCCGCGTGCGCGAATCGGCATACCTGACTCGCGCAGGACTGTTCGACAACGACGCCATCCCGGTCGATGTGCTGATCAGCCCCGAGCAGGTTGTCACCAACTACATCAAGCGCCTGATCGAATACCCAAGCGCCCTGCAGGTGATCGATTTCGCAGACGGCAAGGTGCAGCTGGTTGCCGTGAAGGCCTATTACGGCGGGCCGCTGGTGGGGCAGCAGTTGCGGCAGTTGCGCGCGCACATGCCGAATGTGGATACGCGGGTTGCGGCCATCTTCCGTCGTGATCGTCCGATCATTCCGCAAGGCGATACAGTGATCGAAGCAGATGACGAAGTCTTCTTCATCGCTGCCAAGGCGGACATTCGCGCGGTGATGGGCGAAATGCGCAAGCTGGACGTCAGCTACAAGCGCATCGTCATCGCCGGCGGCGGGCAGATTGGCGAGCGGTTGGCCGAGGCCATCGAAAACCGCTACCAGGTGAAGATCATCGAGATGAACCCGGCCCGTTGCCGTCACCTCTCGGACACCCTGGACAACACGGTGATCCTGCAAGGCAGCTCGTCGGATCGCGACTTGCTGGTGGAAGAGAACATCGACAACGCCGACCTGTTCCTGGCCCTGACCAACGACGATGAAGCCAACATCATGTCATCGCTGCTGGCCAAACGGCTGGGCGCAAAAAAAGTCATGACCATCATCAACAACCCGGCCTACGTGGACCTGGTACAGGGCGGCGAGATCGACATTGCGGTCAGCCCGCAGCTGGCGACCATCGGCACGCTACTGGCCCACGTGCGCCGCGGCGATATCGTCAGCGTGCACTCGCTGCGGCGCGGTGCTGCGGAAGCCATCGAGATCGTGGCCCATGGCGATGCGAAGTCGAGCAAGGTCATCGGCAAGGCGATCATGCACATCAACCTGCCGCCGGGCACCACCATCGGCGCGATCACTCGCGACGAACAGGTGCTCATCGCCCACGACAGCACAGTCATCGAATCCGGCGACCACGTGATCATGTTCCTTGTGGATAAAAAGCATATCCGCGACGTGGAGCGCCTGTTTCAGGTGGGCCTGAGCTTTTTCTAAAGGGAGGGTCTGCGTGCTCGAATCATTGGAAAAAATGCTCGCCAAGGGCATGGACAACGCCTTGCTGCGCTTCGGTCTGGGCAAGGGTTATCTCGATGCGGGACAGCATGCCAAGGCGGCCGAGCACTTGCAGCGCTGTGTCGAGTTCGACCCCAAGTATTCGGCGGCATGGAAGCTGCTCGGCAAGGCCTGGCTGGCATCCGGGGATAACGCGAAGGCGCGTCAGGCGTGGGAGCGGGGGATTCAGGCGGCTGTCGGCCAAGGCGACAAACAGGCCGAGAAGGAAATGACGGTGTTTTTGAAGAAGCTGGATCGCAGGGCCTGATATCACCCGTTGGTGCCTTGGAACGACATTATTGTAGGAGCCGGCTTGCTGGCGAAAGCGGTGTGTCATTCAGAGTTGCGTTCTCTGACCCGACGCATTCGCCAGCAAGCCGGCTCCCACATAAAGGCAAAAGCTGCGCTGCCAATATCAGTACCAGCGCGCCTCGCCCTCAGGCCGTTTCTTGAAGCGCTTCATGGTCCACATATACTGGCTCGGATACGCCCGCACGTACTTCTCCACCACCTTGCTCATCGCCGCCGCCGAGGTTTCGGTGTCGGTGCTGTACATATCTTCTGGCGCAGCTTCCAGGACCACCTTGTAGCCCGAGCCATCCTCCAGACGCATCGCGTGGAGGAACACCCCCACCGCCTTGCCACCGGCCAGCATGTTCGGCACGAATTTGCTGGTCAGCGCCACCGTCCCACAGAACGGGACGAAAATGCCTGCCGATTCTGCCGGCTCCGGGTCCGCTGGAATCCCTACCGAGCCGCCTTTGCGCACCTCTTTGATGACGCTGAGAATGCCTTCCTTGGTCGACGCGGCCACACGGTTGCCCAGTTGCACGCGCTGTTTGCGCAGCAGTTCGTCCACCGCCTTGAGCTTGGGCGGGCGATAGAAAATGATCGGTTTGCACTGGCTGCAATAGAAGTGGTTCAGCACCTCCCAGTTGCCCAGGTGACTGGTGATCCCGACCACGCCTTTGCCGGATGCCAGCGCCTCTTTCAAGACATGCAGGCCTTCGACTTCGCGCACCAGATTGATGGATTTCTGCGCAGGCCAGATCCACGCGCAGGCGCTTTCGGTCAGGGTCTTGCCGATGTCCATCAGGCTGCGGCCCAACAGCGCTTCAAGCTCGCTTGGGTTCAGCTCCGGAAAACATTTGGAAAGGTTGATGCGCGCGACTTCACGGGAACGGTTGGGCAGCTTCCACATCAGCCAGCCGATAGCGGTGCCGACCCACTGCACGGCGCGCCACGGCAACAGGGCAAACAGCCGCAACGCCCCGACCATCATGGCGCCTTTGAACTTATCCACAGATCACTCCTGAATCGATGAGGCGGGCATTGTAACCACTCCTGCGGGCAACGCGGACCTGTGGGAGCCGGCTTGCTGGCGAATGCAATGCATCAGCTACATATCAGGCGACTGACACACCGCTTTCGCCAGCAAGCCGGCTCCCACAAAGGTTCATCTCACGCGCTCGCCAACTGCGCATAACGATCACAATCGGTCGTGTGGTCCATCACCATCCCGGTCGCCTGCATGTAGGCATAACAGATGGTCGGCCCCACGAAGGTGAACCCCGCTTTCTTCAACGCCTTGCTCATGGCCTCTGCCTCGGGGGTAATGGCCGGGACTTCGCTGCGGTCCTTGAAATGGTTGACCTTGGGCTTGCCGCCGACAAACGACCAGACAAACGCCACCGGGTCTTCCAGGCGCAGCCAGGCCTGGGCGTTCTTGCGCGCGCCATTGAGTTTCAGGCGATTGCGCACGATGCCGGGTTCGAGCATGAGCGCTTCGATCTCGGAATCGGTCATGGCGGCGACCCGTTTGACGTCGAAGTCGAACATCACTTCGCGGTAGCGGGCGCGTTTCTTCAAAATGGTGATCCACGACAGACCGGCCTGGAACCCTTCGAGCAACAGAAACTCGAAGAGCATCTGCGCGTCGCGCAGCGGCACACCCCACTCTTGATCGTGGTAGTCCATATAAAGTGGATCTTCGTTGCACCAAAAGCAGCGTGGCATAGGGCTCCCAAGGGTGGAGGCGCTTCCGAATCGGGTATACTCCCGCTCTTTAAATCGCAGCCCCCCAGTACAGGTGAATTTCGTGAGCCAGCCTACGCCAGCCGTGCGTACCTTCCAAGACTTGATCCTCGCCCTCCAGCAATACTGGGCCGAGCAAGGTTGTGTGGTACTTCAGCCCTACGATATGGAAGTGGGCGCCGGCACTTTCCACACCGCCACGTTTCTGCGCGCCGTTGGCCCGGAAACCTGGAACGCCGCCTACGTACAGCCGAGCCGTCGTCCTACCGATGGCCGTTATGGCGAAAACCCTAACCGCCTGCAGCACTACTATCAGTTCCAGGTGGTTCTCAAACCCAACCCGGACAACTTCCAGGAGCTGTACCTGGGCTCGCTGAAACACGTCGGCCTGGACCCGCTGGTCCACGACGTGCGTTTCGTCGAAGACAACTGGGAATCTCCAACCCTGGGCGCCTGGGGCCTGGGCTGGGAAATTTGGCTTAACGGCATGGAAGTCACGCAGTTCACCTACTTCCAGCAAGTGGGCGGCATCGAGTGCTACCCGGTCACCGGCGAAATCACCTACGGCCTTGAGCGTCTGGCGATGTACCTGCAAGGCGTCGATTCGGTCTACGACCTGGTCTGGACCGACGGTCCGTTCGGCAAAGTGACCTACGGCGACGTGTTCCACCAGAACGAAGTGGAGCAATCGACCTACAACTTCGAACACGCCAACGTCGACAAACTGTTCGAGCTGTTCGATTTCTACGAAAGCGAAGCGATGCGCCTGATTGAAGCCGAGTTGCCACTGCCGAGCTACGAAATGGTTCTCAAGGCCTCGCACACCTTCAACCTGCTGGATGCCCGTCGCGCGATTTCCGTGACGGCGCGTCAGCAATACATCCTGCGCGTACGCACCCTGGCCCGCTCCGTGGCCCAGGCGTACCTGATGGCCCGGGCCAAGCTTGGCTTCCCGATGGCTGCACCTGATATTCGCGACGAAGTGTTGGCTAAGCTGGAGGCTGCACAATGAGTGCTCAAGATTTCCTGGTTGAACTGGGCACCGAAGAACTGCCGCCAAAGGCCCTGAACACTCTGGCCGACGCATTCCTGGCTGGTATCGAAAAAGGCCTGCAAACCGCCGGCCTGACCTACAGCGCCAAGCAGGTCTACGCCGCGCCACGTCGTCTGGCTGTGCTGATCACGCAACTGGCCACACAACAGCCGGACCGCAGCGTCAACCTGGACGGCCCGCCACGTCAGGCGGCGTTCGACGCCGACGGCAACCCGACTCAGGCGGCCCTGGGCTTCGCCAAGAAGTGCGGCGTCGACCTCTCTGAAATCGATCAGAGCGGCCCGAAACTGCGCTACAGCCAGAACATCGCTGGCAAGCCGACCACAAGTCTCTTGCCGACCATCATCGAAGACTCGCTCAACGACCTGCCGATTCCCAAGCGCATGCGCTGGGGTGCGCGCAAGGAAGAGTTCGTGCGTCCGACCCAGTGGCTGGTGATGCTGTTCGGCGATCAGGTGATCGACTGCACCATCCTCGCCCAGACCGCAGGCCGTGACTCCCGTGGCCACCGCTTCCACCACCCGGAAAGCGTGCGCATCACCTCGCCAGCCAACTACGCCAGCGACCTGCGTGCCGCTCACGTACTGGCCGACTTCAACGAGCGCCGTGCGCTGATCAGCAAGCGTGTCGACGAGCTGGCCACCCAGCACGAAGGCACCGCGATCGTGCCGCCTGCGCTGCTCGACGAAGTGACCGCGCTGGTCGAATGGCCTGTGCCGCTGGTGTGCTCGTTCGAAGAGCGTTTCCTGGAAGTGCCGCAGGAAGCCCTGATCACCACCATGCAGGACAACCAGAAGTACTTCTGCCTGCTGGATGCCGACGGCAAACTGCTGCCGCGCTTCATCACCGTCGCCAACGTCGAGAGCAAGGACCCGTCGCAGATCGTCCTGGGTAACGAGAAAGTCGTTCGCCCACGCCTGACCGACGCCGAGTTCTTCTTCAAGCAGGACAAGAAGCAAAAGCTGGAAACCTTCAACCAGCGCCTGCAGAACGTCGTGTTCCAGGCCCAGTTGGGTACTGTGTTCGACAAGGC
>CAURWS010000288.1:0-5623 GCA_963528485.1 uncultured Pseudomonas sp.
GCCTGAAGGCTGAACGACAACTACCCGCCCCAAAAAGACCAAAAAAAGGGCCGCCCGCTCACACGGACAGCCCTCCAGACTCAAGCCCGAATGAATCAGGCCAGGCTTTTACTCACCACCTCATACACATCCGGGGACAACTGCCCAGAAGCACGAATCCGCTCCAGCTCGCCCTTCATCAGCACCTGACGCTTGTCGTCGTACTTGCGCCAGCGCGTCAACGGCGCCAGCTGACGCGACGCGATCTGAGGGTTGAAGCCGTTCAGCTCGATGACCAGATCGGCCAGGAAGCGATAGCCCGAACCATCGGCGGCGTGGAAGTTGATCAGGTTCTGCCCGGCAAACGCACCGATCAACGCCCGCACCTTGTTCGGGTTCTTCATCGTGAAGGCCGGGTGCTGCATCAGCGCTTTCACCCGCTCCAGACCGCCCGGCAGGGTGCTACCCGCCTGCACGCTGAACCACTGATCCATGACCAGCGCGTTGTCCTTGAAGTTCTCGGCGAACACCGCCAGCGCCTTGGCCTTCTCGTCTTCGAACGGCGAGTTGACCAGCACGGCCAGCGCGGTCAGGCGCTCGGTCATGTTGTCGGCGCTGTCGAACTGCTCGATGGCGGCGGCCAAGACCTCCGGTTTGCCGGTCAGCATCAGGTACGACAGCGCGATGTTTTGCAGCGCGCGGCGGGCGAAGTGTTCGGACTCGGCGACATACGCAGTCCGCTTGGAGACTTCACGATTGGCCTCGTAACGCTTCCACAGCGCGTCGCTCAGGCTGTTCGCCAGCTGCTGACGAGCAAATTCGCGGGCGGCGTGGATGGCATCGACGTCGGCCACTTCGCTGATTTCGGTGAGATAGGCCTCACCCGGCAGCGAGAGCATTTCGGCGACCATCGCCTGATCCAGCGACTCATCGGCCAGCACAGTGCCCAGTGCAGTGATCAGACGCTGATCCAGCACCAACGCCTCGCCCTTCTGGTGCTGAGCGGTCAGTTCCTGCAACACCTGCACCGACAGCTGCTGACCGGCATCCCAGCGGTTGAAACCGTCGCTGTCATGCTGCATCAGGAACATCAGTTGGTCGCGGTTGTACGGGAAGCTCAGCTTCACCGGCGCCGAGAAGCCGCGCAGCAGCGAAGGCAGCGGCTGTTCGGCGATGTCGACGAAGGTGAAGGTCTGTTCGGCTTCGGTCACGGCGATCACGCGGGAAGTGCCGGATGCCGAAGATTCGTCCTGCAGGCGCAGCGGAATTTCCTGACCTTGCTTGTCGAGCAGGCCCAGGGAAACCGGAATCACGAACGGCTTTTTCTCCTCGCCCGGCTGCCCTGGGGTGGTCGGCGCGCTCTGGCGGAAGGCCAGGCTGTAGGTTTTGGCTGCGGCGTCGTAGGACTCGGTCACTGCCAGACGTGGGGTGCCGGCCTGGGAATACCAGCGCTTGAACTGGGTCAGGTCGACGCCGTTGGCGTCTTCCATGGCCTTAACGAAGTCGTCGCAGGTCACGGCCTGTCCGTCGTGGCGTTCGAAGTACAGGTCGCTGCCCTTGCGAAAGCCCTCGGCCCCCAGCAGGGTGTGGATCATGCCGACCACTTCCGAGCCCTTTTCGTACACGGTCAGGGTGTAGAAGTTGGAGATCTCGATGAAGCTGTCCGGGCGCACGGCGTGGGCCATGGGGCCGGCGTCTTCGGCGAACTGGTGGGTGCGCAGGTAGGCGACGTCCTGGATACGCTTGACCGTGGCCGAGTTCATGTCGGCGGAAAAGCCGGAATCGCGGAATACGGTGAAGCCTTCCTTGAGCGACAGCTGGAACCAGTCGCGGCAGGTCACGCGGTTGCCCGACCAGTTGTGGAAGTATTCGTGGGCGACGATGGCCTCGACGCGCTGGTGGGCGGCGTCGGTTGCGGTTTCGGCGCGGGCCAGCACGGCGCTGGAGTTGAAGATGTTCAGGCCCTTGTTTTCCATGGCGCCCATGTTGAAGTCATTCACCGCCACGATCATGAAGATGTCCAGATCGTATTCGCGGCCATAGACCTCTTCGTCCCAGCGCATGGATTTCTTCAGGCTGTCCATGGCGTGCTGGCACTTGTCGATGTTTTCCTGCTCGACGTAAATGCGCAGCGTGACCTTGCGTTCGGTCATGGTGGTGAAGGTGTCTTCGATGCACCACAGGTCACCCGCTACCAGCGCGAACAGGTAGGCAGGCTTCTTGAACGGGTCTTCACAGGTGATCCAGTGACGGCCTTCGCCTTCGGGGCCGTGATCAACCGGGTTGCCGTTGGACAGCAGGATCGGGAAGTCCTGTTTGTCGGCGATCACGGTCGTGGTGAAGCTGCTCATCACGTCCGGACGGTCGAGGTAATAGGTGATTTTGCGGAAACCCTCGGCCTCGCACTGGGTGCAGAACATGCCGCTGGACTTGTACAGGCCTTCCAGCGCGGTGTTGGTTTCCGGGTGGATCTTCACGCTGGTGTCCAGGGTGAAGGTCGCGGATTTGGGGTGGACGGTCAGGTTGTCCGGTGTCAACTCGTAGTCACCCGGTGCCAGGTCAACGTCGGCCAGCTTGACCGACAGCAGTTCCAGCAGTTGGCCGTCGAGCACCAGCGGCGGCAAGCCTGCGCCGCGCTCAGGGTTGCGGCGCATGACCAGCTGCGCGTGGACCAGGGTGTGGTCGTCGAACAATTCGAAGGTCAGGTGCGTCTCGTCGATGAGGTACTCAGGCGCCTGATAATCCTTCAGGTAGATCATTTTTGGCTGTTCGGTGCGCATGATGCTGTCCCTTTTTCCCATTCAGGCTACTGATGCACGGCGAGTTGGTACGCCGTGTACTTGCGAATATTGATCACGCCGGTGTCGAAGATCAGGTACTGGCCCTTGATGCCCAGCAACGTGCCTTCGGCGATCGGGTCCTTGTCCAGGTTGAAGCTGACGATCTTCGTCGGATAGGCCTCGACCGGGTAGTTGATCTCGATGGGTTCGACATCGTTCAACAATTGAATCGCCTGCAGGCCGAAGCGCGCTTGCAGGGCGGCCAGGCCTTCGGCGCAAGACTCGAACAATTGCTGACGAATGGCCGTCAGGTCAACCGATGGCGCATCGCCTTTGAGCAACGCGCGCCAGTTGGTGCGGTCGGCCACCTGACTGCGGAACAGGTCTTCGACGAAACCGGACTGCTGACGGGTGGCTACGCGCACGATTGGCAACGCTTGGCTCGCACCCTGATCCAGCCAGCGGGTCGGCAGCTGCGTGGCGCGGGTGATGCCGACCTTGACGCCCGACGAGTTGGCCAGATAGACCACGTGATCGGTCATGCAGAACTGCTCGCCCCATGACGGATCGCGGCAGGTGCCGTGCTCGTGGTGGCACCTTTCCGGGCTCATGATGCACACGTCGCACTGAGCCAGCTTCTGCATGCAGGGGTAGCAATAGCCCTGGCTGAAGCTGGTCTTGGTGCGCCGACCGCAATGGCTGCAATGAATGGCGCCCAGGTATTCCAGGCGCACGGTCTTGCCAATCAGCGGGTTGACCGGAATTTCCGAGTCACCCAGACGAAACGCATATTCCACCTGCGTGGCATCGAGCCGCGCAGACATCTTGTTAACGGAGCCGCGACCAATCTCGATCAATGGATGGCATCCGACTTGAAGAGGATATTGGGCACCGGCGCCGACTTGGAGGCGCACTCCTGCGGGCCCATGTAGCCGATGCGCTGTTCTTCGGGCACGTTGCGCACTTCCCAGGCGATCAGCGCCTGCAGCGACAGTTCACGTTGCTCCTGAGTCAGCTTGCGGCCATCGGACCACTTGCCGATTTCCACGGCCAGTTTCAGGCTCTCGTAGATGTCCGGGGTGATGTTTTCGATCATTTCGACAAAAGAGGACATTGGGTTCTCCCAGAATGAAGCGGGCAATTTTAATGTTTACGGCGCGCCAATGCACCGCCCACAAGACCTGTTGCACAACCGATGATCAGTCCGCCGACGTGGGCGCCGTTGGCGATTTCGCCAAAACCCAGCAGGCTGATAAGCCCAGACATGCACAGCACCAGCCACGCCAGCATCATCACCAGTACGCCGCGCGGCAGACGATAGATGGGGTTGGGTGCCAGCCATTGAAAGATCCAGCAGTGACCGAGCAGGCCATACAGCACGCCGGACAACCCGCCGAACAGGCTCGGTCCGCTCCAGAAATACTGGCCGTAGTTGGAAAAGGCGCTGAAGGCCAGGGTCAGCCCCAGCAACTGCCAGCTGCCCTGACGCATTTCGATGCGCCGCCCCAGTTCCCAGAACCACAGGGCGTTCATCACCAGATGCAGAAGGCCGAAGTGGATCAGCATCGGCGAAACGATGCGCCACCACTGCCCCGCCGCCAGCGTGACGCCAACCGGGGTGAACATCACGTAATCGCCGCTGACGCGGAAATCGTTGAAGGTCAGCCAACTCAGCGCCTCGAGGTTGTCGCCCAGAAGCGTCACCCCCGCGACGATCAGGCACAACAGCAAAAAGAGGCTGGTCACCGGGCTGCTGCGCACTTGCAGCAACGGACTTGGCCGGGTCAGGGCCACCACTTCACGGCCCGGCGGCAGTTGCGCGGTGGGGTCGCCCTGCGGGTATTGCTCGTAGAGGCGGCGCACGTCATCGGCCAGTTGCGGCGCGTCGGGCACCCAGAGCACTTGCTCGCCTGCCTCCTCGCTGACCCGGTGCGGGACGTTGAGGCGGCGCAGCAGTTCGACGAAACCGCTCAGGTCGATGTTCAGGGGCAGACGCAGGACGGCGACCGGATTCATGGGTTAAGGCTCATTTGGCTATCTCGGGCCGCGTAACATCGACCCAGACGAATTTGCTGGGGTCGATTCGGGTTTCTTGATCGAGGCGATACGCGACCAGCTTGCCGTACAACACGGCGCTGTAATCCAGGCACGCCAGGTTCGGGCGAATCGGTGCGGGAATGCCGCTGCGCCAGTAATGGCCGACGAACAGCAACGGCTCGTCTGCGCCATAACGCAGCAACGCGCTTTTCTCGCTGTCCGACAACGGACGCTTGGCCACCGGCTCCGGCAAGGCGTCGGGCTGGAACACCACGTCGCCGTAGGTCTGCGGGTCGTCTTCCCAGAATTTGGTGCGGAACGAGGCCCGGGTCAGGCCGTCGCCGCCGGTCAGGGTCATGCCGTGGGGCAGGCGCATGTCGGTGCCGCGCAACAGGCGGTCGAACACCGCGCTGGCGAAACTGCCCGGCACGGCGGAGGCCTGTACGAAGTGCTGATCGATGCGACCGTCGCCATGGGCGCTGCGCAACGGCTCGATCAGGTTGGCATCCCAACAGGCGTGCACCAGGCGGAAACGCTCGGCGTCGATGAACAGCGGCAGCTCGTAGAACCACGTGAGGAAGTCGTTCCAGTCGCCGGGGTGCCCTTCGAACTGCGCCAGAGTTTCGCCCAACAGACGCGCGTGACGGGGCGTGTGCTCGCGCACGAACTGCTTGCCGCTGTCCGGAGGTGCAGGCGTGGCCCAGCCCAGGGCGTTGAACTCATGGTTGCCCATGATGCAGAACGCCTGCCCGGCCACGACCATGTCGTGGACGATGTGCAGCGCCTCGCGAATGCGCGGGCCGCGGTCGATGATGTCGCCCAGGAAC
>CAURWS010000289.1:0-5614 GCA_963528485.1 uncultured Pseudomonas sp.
CGATGGAAGCCTATCGCAGCCACCTGGAGCGCGTTCTGGCCGAATACGTTGCAGAGACCGATAGCGAGTGGGGCCGTAATATCTGGGAAAACCTGGATGACTACCTGCGCCGCTTCTGGCTGGTCAAGCCCAAGGCCGCCAACCTCAAGTCCTTGCTGTCGAGTACACGCGCCAACCCGCAATAAAGCAGCTGCAAGCGGCGAGCTACAAGCCGCAAGTTAAATGCAGTGCGCGAGTGCCTGCGAAATATGATTCTTGCAGCTTGAAGCTTAGGGCTTGAAGCTGCCTCGAAGAGGCTCAAAATGGCTGAACGTCTGAGTAACGACTTCCAGTTCATCGATGTCGGGCGCAAAGATCCGAAGAAGAAACTGTTGCGTCAACGCAAGAAAGAGTTCGTGGAGATCTACGAACCCTTCAAACCCCAGCAGTCGGCCGATCAGGCTCATCGCTGCCTGGGTTGCGGTAACCCGTACTGTGAATGGAAATGCCCTGTGCATAACTTCATTCCCAACTGGCTCAAGCTGGTGTCGGAGGGCAACATCCTCGCCGCCGCCGAGCTGTCGCACCAGACCAACACGCTGCCGGAAGTCTGCGGCCGCGTGTGCCCGCAGGACCGTCTGTGTGAAGGGGCGTGCACCCTCAACGACGGCTTCGGCGCGGTCACCATCGGTTCGGTGGAGAAGTACATCACCGACACGGCTTTTGCCATGGGCTGGCGTCCGGACATGTCCCGCGTGGTGCCGACCGGCAAGCGCGTGGCCATCATCGGTGCAGGCCCGGCGGGCCTGGGTTGCGCCGACGTGCTGGTGCGTGGCGGCGTGACGCCGGTGGTGTTCGACAAGAACCCGGAAATCGGCGGTCTGCTGACCTTCGGCATCCCGGAGTTCAAACTCGAAAAGAGCGTGCTGAGCCACCGTCGTGAAGTTTTCACCGGCATGGGTATCGAGTTCCGCCTCAATACCGAAATCGGCAAAGACATCACCGTCGAGCAACTGCTGCAGGAATACGATGCCGTGTTCATGGGCATGGGCACCTACACCTACATGAAGGGCGGTTTCCCGGGCGAAGACCTGCCGGGCGTGCACGACGCGCTGGATTTCCTGATCGCTAACGTTAACCGCAACCTGGGCTTTGAAAAGTCGCCGGAAGATTTCGTCGACATGAAAGGCAAGAAGGTCGTGGTACTGGGCGGTGGTGATACCGCAATGGACTGCAACCGCACGTCGATCCGTCAGGGCGCCAAGGCGGTGACCTGCGCTTATCGTCGCGACGAAGAAAACATGCCGGGTTCGCGCAAGGAAGTGAAAAACGCCAAGGAAGAAGGCGTGAAGTTCCTCTACAACCGTCAGCCGATCGCTATCGTCGGCGAGGACAAGGTTGAGGGTGTGAAGGTTGTCGAGACGCGTCTGGGCGAGCCTGATGCCCGTGGCCGTCGCAGCCCCGAGCCGATTCCGGGCTCCGAAGAGATCATCCCGGCCGACGCTGTGGTCATCGCTTTCGGTTTCCGTCCCAGCCCGGCGCCGTGGTTCGAACAGCACAGCATCGAGACCGACAGCCAGGGCCGCGTGGTGGCACCGGAGCAAGGCCAGTTCAAGCACCAGACCAGCAACCCGAAGATCTTCGCCGGTGGCGACATGGTCCGCGGTTCTGACCTGGTGGTGACGGCGATCTTCGAAGGCCGCAATGCGGCGGAAGGGATTCTGGATTACCTGGGCGTTTGACAGCGGCAAGCGGCAAGCGGCAAGCAGACACGGTTGGCATTGGCTTGCTGCTCAAGGCTTGAGGCTCGCGGTGGCAGGATAAAAGTAGGCCGCGGATAGGTTGCAAGCTTCAAGTTGAAAGCGGTCCGGCTTTTACTTGTGGCTTGAGGCTTGAGGCTGTTTTTGCGCGACAAATTGACCCCATAGACAAAAGGCACGGTACTTACCGTGCCTTTTGCGTTGGTGTCTGAGAAAATGCCCGCACTTTTTTTCCGGATCCTGCCATGACTGCCCTGAAGAACGACCGTTTCCTTCGCGCCCTGCTCAAGCAACCCGTAGACGTCACGCCAGTCTGGATGATGCGTCAAGCCGGTCGCTATCTCCCGGAATACCGCGCCAGCCGCGCCAAGGCAGGGGATTTCATGAGCCTGTGCAAGAACCCGACGTTCGCGTGCGAAGTCACCCTGCAGCCGCTCGAGCGCTATCCGCTGGACGCGGCGATCCTGTTCTCCGACATCCTCACCGTGCCTGACGCCATGGGTCTTGGCCTGTACTTCGAGACCGGCGAAGGCCCGCGCTTCAAGAAAACCGTCAGCACCCTGGCCGACATCGAAGCACTGCCCATCCCTGACGCGCAGAAAGACCTGGGCTACGTCATGGACGCGGTCAGCACCATTCGTCGTGAACTCAACGGCCGTGTACCGCTGATCGGTTTCTCCGGCAGCCCCTGGACCCTCGCGACCTACATGGTCGAAGGTGGCTCGTCCAAGGACTTCCGCAAATCCAAGGCCATGCTCTACGACAACCCACAGGCCATGCACCTGTTGCTCGACAAGCTGGCGCAGTCGGTGACGGCTTACCTGAACGGCCAGATCCTCGCCGGCGCCCAAGCCGTGCAGATTTTCGACAGCTGGGGCGGCAGCCTTTCGGCAGCGGCGTATCAGGAATTCTCCCTGGCTTACATGCGCAAAATCGTCAGCGGGCTGATCCGCGAGCACGAGGGCCGCAAAGTCCCGGTAATCCTCTTCACCAAGGGCGGCGGCCTGTGGCTGGAAAGCATCGCCGACGCCGGTGCCGACGCGCTGGGCCTGGACTGGACCTGCGACATCGGCGAAGCCCGCCGTCGCGTGGGCGGCAAAGTCGCCCTGCAAGGCAACATGGACCCCACCGTGCTCTACGCCAACCCCCAGGCCATCCGCCAGGAAGTCGCCAACATCCTCAAAAGCTACGGCAGCGGCACCGGCCACGTCTTCAACCTCGGCCACGGCATCACCCCGGAAGTCGACCCGGCCAACGCCGGCGCGTTCATCAACGCGGTGCACGAGCTGTCGGCGCAGTATCACCGGTAAGCGCTGAACGACTGACAAAAAAACGCCCGGCATTGCCGGGCGTTTTTGTATGCGAAATCGTCATGCAGCTTCGAACTTTTGGGGCGTGTAGATGGGCGTGACAGTGGGCTGGTCTCGGTGCTCGGCCTGCCAGAGGTCATAGCTCATCTGCATACTGAGCCACATTCGTGCGGTGCTTATTCCAGCACGCTCAAGTCGCACTGCCAGATCCGGACTCACCGGTGCACGACAATTGATGACACGCGACAACATTTCTCTGGAGAAATGAAGCCGACGTGCCATTTCGCTGATCTTGATATTCATCTCCGGCAGCATGTCTCGGATGACTTCACCGGGATGAGGTGGGTTGTGCATTCTCATGCGGGTGACTCCTGTCAGTGGTAGTCGAGATAGTCGACCAGTTCGACATCTGTCTCGACAAATCTAAAAATGATTCGCCAGTTCCCGCTTACTGATACGGACCAGTATCCAGTCAAGTCACCCTTTAGCGTATGCAATTTGAAGTGCGGGACAGCCATGTCGTTGGCGTCTTTTGCGAAATCCAGAAAACCAAGGATTTGATGCAGGCGCTTTGCATGGTCTGCGCGAATCCCTTTGATTGTTCCATTATGAAAAAAGGCCCTGAGACCTTTGTGTTTGAATGTTCTGATCATAGCAGCAAAGCGTGAATTAAATGTTCACGCTTTGCTGTCAGGCGATGTGGATGCGCAAGATGTAAAACGAAGTCAGGTTTTGTACGAAAACGCCCGAACCCTCAAACCTGCACATTCACCGCCAACGGCTTCACCCGCGCCAGTTTCAGCGCAGCGCCCAGCGCCATCAGCAGCAGGATGCCGATAAACAGGCCGATGCCGTTCCAGCCGCCGTAATGCCAGAACATGCCGCCGCCGGTGCCGGCGACGCTGGAGCCGACGTAGTAGCTGAACAGGTACAGCGAGGAGGCCTGGCCTTTGGCCTTGATGGCGCGGCGGCCGATCCAGCTGCTGGCCACGGAGTGGGCGCCGAAGAAGCCGAAAGTGAACATCAGTACCCCGATGATCACAACGGGCAGCGGGGTGAACAGCGTCAGCACCAGACCCACGAGCATCAAACCGATCACCGCCCACAGCACGTTGCGACGGCCCAGTTTGTCAGCCAGCGCGCCGATTTTCGCCGAGCTGTAGATACCCGACAGGTACACCACCGAGAACAGCCCCACCACCGCCTGACTCAAGTGGTAAGGCTCGGCCAGCAGCCGATAGCCGATGTAGTTGAACAAGGTGACGAACGACCCCATCAGCAAGAACCCTTCGAGGAACAGCCATGGCAGGCCCGCGTCTCGAAATTGCAAGACGAAGCCGTCCAGCAGGTTACGGGCGTTGAGCGGATTGGGGCGGAAGTTGCGCGAGGGCGGCAGAAACTTCCAAAACAGGCCGGCAGCGCCGAGGGCAATCAGGCCCATGATCAGCAGCGAGGTGTGCCAACTGACGAAGTCGCTCAGCACCCCTGTGATCAGCCGACCGCTCATGCCGCCGATGGCGTTACCGCCGATGTACAGCCCCATGGCCAGGCCAATGTGCTGGGGATGAATCTCTTCACTGAGGTACGTCATGCCTACCGCTGCCAGGCCGCTCAGCGACAGCCCGACCAGCGCCCGTGCCACCAACACGCCTTCCCAGGTTGGCATCAGGGCGCTGGCGATGGTGAAAAAAGCGGCAGAGAACAGCGCGAAGACCATTACCGGCTTGCGCCCGAGCCGATCGGAAATCGGGCCGGTGATCAGCAGGCCGATGGCGAGCATGGCGGTGGACACGGAAAGGATCAGGCTGCTCTGCGCAGCATTGATCGAGAATTCGCGGGATAACACCGGCATCATCGGCTGCACGCAGTAGAGCAGGGCAAAGGTGGCAAAGCCGCCGGAAAACAGCGCGAGCACAGTGCGGATAAAAGCAGGGGTGTCTTTTTCGATGTAGGTATCACCCAGCGGGATGGCGGCTTTGATCAAGTCGGGCGCGGGGGATGCGGCACTATTCACGATGGACCTCAGGGGAAGCAAAGCGGCGATGGAAAAAGAATATAGCCCGCTAACGATTCTTTCCAATATATTGTTCGACCTAATTGATAGGTTTGACGACCTAATGGTGGGTTCATGGAATTACGTCACCTGCGCTACTTCATCGCAGTCGCCGAAGAGCTGCATTTTGGACGCGCCGCCGAGTCTCTCGGCATCTCGCAGCCGCCGCTGAGTCAGCAGATTCAGGCGCTGGAACAGGAGCTGGGCGCACGGCTATTCGAGCGCACCAATCGACGAGTGGAGCTGAGCGAAGCAGGCCGGCTGTTTCTCGACGAGGCGCGGCTGGTGCTGGCGCAGGTCGAAAAGGCCTCGGACGTCGCTCGCCGTGCACAGTTGGGCGAGCTGGGTGAACTGAAGATCGGCTTTACCGCGTCGGCGCCGTTCACCTCCAGCATTCCCCAGGCGATCTTCGCCTTTCGCCAGCGTTATCCGGCGGTGCATCTGGCCTTGCAGGAGATGAGCAGCAAGGAGGTTGCCGACCGCCTGGAGGAGGAGTCGATGCAGGTCGGCAT
>CAURWS010000290.1:0-5600 GCA_963528485.1 uncultured Pseudomonas sp.
CCGGTGTAGCCGAGTTTGAGGAACAGCGCGTAGACCGCCACGGCGATGATCACCAGCGGCACGATCATCGGCAGGGTGAAGATGCCATAGAGCATGTCCCGGCCGGGAAAGCGCCCGCGCACCAGGGCGAAAGCCGTTGGCAGCCCCAGGGCGACCGCGCAGAGGGTGGTCAGTACGGCGACTTTCAAGCTGGCGAAGGCAGCGGCCATCCAGTCCGGGTTATTGAAGAACTGTTGGTACCACTTCAGCGTCCAGCCTGGCGGCGGAAACACCAGCCACTGGGAGGAGCCGAACGACAGCAGCACGATGAACACGATGGGCAGCAGCAAAAGCAGCGCGATCAGGCCTGTGACCGAATACAGGCCCCAGCGCAGGCGCGGGCTCATGGCATTGGGTGTCAGGAGCATGGCGGTTTACCTCGCGTGGTTCGAGCCGACCGGGGATTCCGGTTGCAGCTTGAGGTAGAAGTAGAACAGCACCAGGGTGATCACGATCAGCAACGCGGCGGCGGCACTGGCCAGGCCCCAGTTGAGGAAGGACTGCACCTGCTGGACGATGAATTCGGGCAGCATCATGTCCTGGGCGCCGCCGAGCAGGGCCGGGGTCACGTAGTACCCGAGCGACATCACGAACACCATCAGGCCCCCGGAAAACAGCCCCGAACGGCACAGCGGCAGGAACACCTTGAAGAAGTTGGTCCATGGGCTCGCCCCGCAGATGGAGCCGGCCTGCAGCACCATCGGGTCGATGGCGGCCATGGTCGCCTGCAACGGCAGCACGATGAACGGGATCATGATGTAGCTCATGCCGATCACCACACCGGTCAGGTTATGCACCATTTCCAGCGGCTGATCGATCACGCCGATGGCCATCAACGCCTTGTTGATCACCCCCGACGCTTGCAGCAATACCAGCCAGGAATAGGTGCGCGCCAACAGGCTGGTCCACATCGACAGCAACACGATGTTGAGCATCCAGCGGCCCCAGCCGCGCGGCACCAGAGTGATCGCCCAGGCCAGGGGAAAGCCCAGCAGCAGGCTGAACAGCGTGACTAACCCTGCCACCGAGAAGGTGTTGAACAGCACTCGGGCGTAGGCCGAGTTGGCGAACAGTTGCTCGTAATTGCCAAGGCCCGGCGTGGGTTCCAGCACACCACGCAGCAGCAGGCCGATCAGGGGGGCGAAGAAAAACAGGCCGAGAAACAGCAGGGCGGGTAGCAGGTTGCGGCTGCCTTTCCAGCGTTGCGACAGGGACGCTGTCTGTTTCATCGTCACGGCCTGGGCGGGTGCCGCACCGGCGGTGCTGGACGCACCACCGGCTGGCTGGGTTTGACGGGACGCGAGGGCCGTCATTTTTACTTGACCAGCCATTCGTTCCACCGTGTCGCGATGGCCGGACCGTTCTTGGCCCAGTATGCGAAGTCGAGAGTGATTTGATCGTCAGGATAGGCGGTCGGCAGCTTCTTCGCGAGGCTCGAATCCAGACGTTGCACACTGTCCAGATTGACCGGCGCGTAGGCCGTCAGGTTGGAGAAATCCGCCTGACCCTTGGCGCTCGACGCCTCGGCGATCAGCTTCATGGCAGCGGCCTTGTTCTTCGCGCCTTTAGGCACCACGAGAAAGTCGGCCATGACCAGGTTCTGTTTCCAGCTCACACCGACCGGCGCGCCATCCTGTTCAAGGGCGTAGGTGCGGCCGTTCCAGAACTGGCCCAGCGAGGCTTCACCAGAGGCCAGCAGTTGCTGGGATTGCGCGCCGCCGCCCCACCAGACAATGTCCTTCTTGATGGTGTCGAGTTTCTTGAAGGCGCGGTCCAGGTCCAGCGGGTAGAGCTTGTCTTTAGGCACGCCATCGGCCAGCAGGGCCAGTTCGAGTACGCCCGGGCTTGGCCATTTGTACAGCGCGCGTTTGCCGGGGAAGGTCTTGGTGTCGAACAGTGCCGACCAGTCTTCAGGCTTGGCTTTGCCCAGCTTGCTCTCGTTGTAGCCGAGCACGAAAGAGAAGAAGAAGGAGCCGACGCCGTGGTCGGACACGAAGCGCGGGTCGATGCGGTCTTTCTTGATCACGCTGAAGTCCAGCGGCTCAAGCAGACCTTCGGCGGCGGCGCGCAGGGCGAAGTCGGCTTCGACGTCGACCACATCCCACGACACGTTGCCGCTTTCGACCATGGCCTTAAGTTTGCCGTAGTCGGTTGGGCCGTCCTGGACCACGGCGGTGCCGGTGGTCTTGGTGAAGGCGTTGGCCCAGGCCTCTTTTTGCGCATCCTGGGTGGAGCCGCCCCAACTGACGAAGTTGACGCTATCGGCAGCGATGGCTGCGTGACAAGAGAGCGCCAACACACCTGCTGTCAGGACCGCTGTTGCACGTTGAATCAACACCATTTTCACGCCCTCATTTGTTGTGTTTTTGAGCGGGCTTTCAGTTGCCCGCCTGTCGGGAGCAGTGGGCCTGTGGATGGTGACATCCTCGGGCCTTGAAAAAAACGGGGCCTGTCAGGGGCTCTTGTTGGGCTGTCCCTTGCGGGCGCACCTGACTGAAAAATGCTTCGGCCTACGGAATGTCATATTATGGTATTCCAAACTTTCTGCAAGCACTTTGCCGCTTGCTGAGCCCCGTTTTTTTGATTTTTTTTCAAGGACTGGCCCCGTATTTACAGGGCCAGCGGCATGTTTGCCGGTGAAACGCTGCAGCTGTAACGCGATGTTTTTTCAGTCCGAAAACGGAATGCTTTCAACCACTTCCAGATCGTAGCCGGTGAGACCTGCGTACTTCAGGGGCGGGCCGAGGTGACGCAGTTTGCCGACGCCGATGTCTTGCAGGATCTGGGCCCCTGTGCCGACTTCCGAGTAAATTCGTGACTGCGAGCGGGTGTACTGGCGTGGCGCCTGCGTCAACTGCGGGATGCGCTCCAGCAGCGCCTGGGACGACTCGTGATTGGCCAGCACCACGACGACGCCGCGACCTTCTTCGGCGACCTTTTGCAGGGCGGCCCACAGCGTCCAGTTGGCCGGGCCGTTGTACTCGGCACCGACCAGATCACGCAGCGGGTCGACCACGTGCACGCGCACCAGGGTCGGTTCCTCGCGACGCACATCGCCCATGACCATCGCCATGTGCACGCCGCCTTCGATGCGGTCCTCATAGCTGATCAAACGGAACGTGCCGTGGACCGTCGGCAGCTCGCGTTCGCCGATGCGGACCACGGTGTGCTCGGTGCTCAGGCGGTAATGGATCAGGTCGGCGATGGTGCCGATGCGAATGCCGTGTTTGGCTGCGAAGCGCTCCAGGTCCGGGCGGCGGGCCATGGTGCCGTCATCGTTCATCACTTCGACGATCACCGAAGCAGGGGAGAATCCGGCCAGACGCGCCAGGTCGCAACCGGCTTCGGTGTGACCGGCGCGCGTCAGCACGCCGCCTTCGCGGGCCCGCAGGGGGAAGATGTGGCCGGGCTGCACCACATTTTCTGCCGTAGCGTTGGCGGCGACAGCGGCCTGTACAGTGCGAGCGCGGTCGGCAGCGGAAATACCCGTCGTGACCCCGGTCGCCGCTTCGATGGACACCGTGAACGCCGTGGAAAACACGCTGCCGTTGCTCGGCACCATCTGCTCAAGACCCAGGCGCTGACAGTGCTCGTCGGTGAGGGTCAGGCAGATCAGGCCACGGGCTTCGTTGGCCATGAAGCTGATGGCCTGGGCGGTGCAACGGTCGGCGGCGAGCAGCAGGTCGCCTTCGTTTTCCCGGTCCTCGTCATCGACCAGCAAGACCATCTTGCCCTGGCGGTAGTCTTCGATGATGTCTTCGATGCGGTCGAACGCCATACTGGGAATCTCTGTTGTGTGGTGAAGAGCTTTTTATTGAAAAGATGGTATACCATAAGACAGAATATTTCACAGATTCGACCTATTTGAAACCACATCATTGATCAAAGAGCGAGAGTGCGATGAAGGCTTACTGGATTGCCCACGTGGATATCACCGACCCCACGCAATACGCCGAATACACCCAGCGCGGCCCTGCGGCGTTTGCCAGGTACGGCGGCAAGTTTCTCGCTCGCGGCGGGCGCGCCGAAGCACTGGAAGGGCGCAAGACGCCGCAGCGCACGGTGATCATCGAGTTCGAATCCTATGAGCAGGCGCTGGCCTGTTATCACTCGGCCGAGGACCAGGAAGCCATGAGCCACAGGCAGGGCGTGGCCCATGCGGAGATTGTGATTGTCGAGGCGTTTGACGGGTAGGGCCGGCATCTCGCGTGCCATGCGCCGACATTGTGGGAGCCGGCTTGCTGGCGAAGGCGTCGGGTCAGCGATGAATATGTCGGCAGGTGTACCGCATTCGCCAGCAAGCCGGCTCCCACAGGTCCGGCGTTACCACATCGTTTGGGCGCGGTCCGGGCATTCACCGAATAAAGTGAATCTTCCCGCTGTCATCATTGCCCACATAAATCCCGTACACCCCGGCCTGACGCTCGGCGATGTAGCGTTCCAGGATCTGCCGGATGGCGGGGTAGTAGATGCTGTCCCAAGGGATGTCTTCAGGGGCGAAGAACTGGCAGGCGAGGGTTTCCGGGCCGAACTGGTCGGTGACTTCCAGGGCGATGGCGCGAAAGACGATGTACACCTCGCTGATCTGCGGCACGCTGAAGATCGAGTAGGCCGAGATGATCTCGGCGCGCACGCCGCTTTCTTCCCACACTTCACGCAACGCCGCTTGTTCAGTGGTTTCGCCGGCCTCCATGAAGCCTGCCGGCAGCGTCCAGGTGCCGGGGCGCGGCGGGATGGCGCGCTGGCACAGCAGGTACTTACCCTCGCGCTCGATAATGCAGCCGGCGATGATCTTCGGGTTGACGTAATGGATGTACTGGCAGCTGCCGCACATCAGCCGCGCATGGGTGTCGCCGTCGGGCGTGCGCTGAGCCAGGTCAGTGCTGCCACATTGCGGACAGAAGCGCGGCGCGGGCATGTCAGCGTCCTATGCGCGGTTCCTTGAGAACCACGGGCTCGACGATGTCGCGCACCTGAGTGCCATCGTCCTGTTTGGATTTGAGGTAATCGAGCGCCACTTTCGCTGCGCTGCGCACGTGATCCACCGAGGCCTGATGCGCCGCCAACGGGTCGCCGCTCTTGATCGCCTCGACGATCTTTTCCATCTCGCGGTTGCTTGCGCCGCGACGGTTTTCCTGGGACACCGAGGTCGCCCGCAGGTAGCTGATGCGCGCCTGCAACTGACGCAGCTGGGTCGCGGCGACGTGGTTGCCCGAACCTTCCAGCAGCACGTCGTAGAAGCCCTGCACCGAATCGAGCACCTGCTGCAGCTCGCCTTCTTCCAGGGCCTTGGTGTTCTCGTTGAGGGCTTTTTCCAGGGCACGAATGTCCTTGGCCTTGGCGCGCAGGGTGAACAGCTGAACGATCAGCCCTTCGAGCACGCAGCGCAGCTCGTAGATGTCGCAGGCATCTTCCAGGGTGATGATGGCCACGCGCGGGCCCTTGGCGTCGGCGAATTCCACCAGGCCTTCGGATTCCAGATGGCGCAGGGCTTCGCGAACGGAAGTGCGGCTGACGCCCAGACGATCACACAGGTCGCGCTCGACCAGACGGTCACCGGG
>CAURWS010000291.1:0-5592 GCA_963528485.1 uncultured Pseudomonas sp.
GATCGGCAAGGTCTGAATTCAGCAAGGCCCGGACACAAAAACGCCCCGACAAAACGGGGCGTTTTTGTGTAAGCGGGTGTTACATCAAACCCGCTTGGAGCGCTGCCAGCAGATCAGTGACTAACGCGGCTGGTGCCGTTGACGGTCATGATGCGTACACGCTCACCGACACGGAAGATCTCGTTTTCCTGAACTTCCTGCACGTAGGCCCGCATGCTGCCGTCGTCTTCACGCACGGTGATCTCGACGCCTTGGGCGCGGGTCAGGCCGCCTTCAGCTGCCGAACCCAGCAAACCACCGGCCACGGCACCGATTACCGCAGTCACGATGCTGCCGCGACCACCGCCGATGGCGCTACCACCGACACCACCGACGATCGCACCGGCACCGGCGCCGATCGGGGTTTTGGTACCTTCAATCTTCACCGGGCGCAGCGATTCGATCGTGCCCAGGCGCACAGTCTGCACTTGGCGAGCTTCATCGCGCGAATACGAGTCGCCGGTCAGGCTCGAAGTACAGCCGCCCAGCGTCAGCGCCATGGCGGTGAACGAAGCGACCAACAGAACAGACTTACGCATAACTTTTGCCTCCAGAGGAACAGGTGGTCATTAGACCCCGCGACGCCGAGCGGTGTCACGGCCCTGTACCGATAATTTACGTTTATTCAGGCGCTATACAGAATGCCATCAGCGTCTACCCATATGGACGACGGGCCTGTGTAGAGATTCAAAGAATTCGTGACTGCGCCGCCGGGCTGTCAGGGTGCCAGACGTTCGCGAGTCCATTGCCCGTCGATAAGACGATAGTTCAGGCGATCATGCAACCGGCTCGGACGACCCTGCCAGAACTCGATGCGGTCCGGCACCAGTCGGTAGCCGCCCCAGTGATCCGGGCAATCGGGCTGGGTGTCGCTGAAACGCGCTTCGGTGGCCTTGAGCAAGCCTTCCAGTTCCTCACGATCAGCGATCACGCGGCTCTGAGGCGACGCCCACGCTCCCAGCCGACTGCCCAACGGACGAACCTGAAAATAGGCATCGGATTCTTCGTGGGAGACTTTGGCGACGTGGCCTTCGATGCGTACCTGACGCTCCAGCGTTGGCCAGAAGAAGGTCATGGCCGCGAACGGCCGGGCCACCAGTTGCTGGCCCTTGGCGCTGTGGTAGTTGCTGAAGAAGGTGAAGCCCTGAGCGTCGAGGCCCTTGAGCAGCAGGACCCGGCAGTGAGGACGACCGTCGGCATCGACGGTCGCCAGGGTCATGGCATTGGCTTCGACCGGCGCCTGCTCGGTCTTGACCGCTTCGTCGAACCACTGATGGAACAACGCAAAAGGTTCTTGCGGTGCCTGCGATTCGGTCAAACCTTCGCGAGCGTAGTTGCGACGCATATCAGCCAGACGCTGGCTCATCACTGCCTTCCTTAATCGAAATCCGTGAGCGGGATGTCGATATTACCCTCAGTTGGTGCTCGCCTGCGCGTCGCTCGCAGGTTTCTTGGCGGCGGCTTTCGCAGGGGCGGCCTTGGCCTTGGCTGGCGCAGCTTTCTTGGCCGGAGCCTTTTTCGCGGCTGACGCCTTGGGGGCTGCAGCCTTCTTCACAGGTGCTGCGGATTTGGCCGGTGCAGCAGCGGCTGCCGGGGCTGGCGCCACGGCAGGTTTGGCCTGTTGAACGGCAACCAGGGTGGGCGCAGGCGGCAAATTGTACTTGGCCATCAGCGCGACCATGGTGTCTTGTGGGGTCATGATGATTTCAACGCGGCGGTTCAACGCACGACCGGCCGTGCTGTCATCGGCTGCACGAGGCATGTCCGCGCCCATGCCACGCAGGTTCAGGCGATTACGCTCAAGGCCGCTCAAGCGGAAAATCGCTGCCACCGACTGGGCACGTTGCTGGCTGATCTTGAGGTTGATATCGCTGGCCACGTCGCTGTGACCCAGCACCAGAATGGCGGTTTTCTGGTCGCCTTCGACCACCTTGGCCATGCGGGTGATCGGGCCCAGGTTGATCGGTAGCAGCATTTCCGGACGCGCCGGGTTGAACGTGCTGTCCACAGGAGCAATCACGACCAGCACGTCTTCGCGGCGCTCCAGCTGGAATTTGCTGTCCTTGATCGCTTCGCGCACTTTCGGCTCGTACTGATCGAGCCAGGCCTGAGTCACTTTCGGGTCGACCTTGGGCACCGCAGGCGCAGCGTCTTTCTTGGCATCGCTACCACCGAACGGCCACCACCACTTGCTGCCGTCATCGGCTTTGGCCAATGCCGGATTGGCGACCGGTTGAGTCGCAGCCACTTCCGGCTTCTTCTCAGTGACGCCGTGGTCCGAACCGAACGGCCAGTACCAGTGAGTACCGCTTTGGGCTTCGGTCTTGGCGACTTCGGCGGCGGCCGGGCTCGCAGGCGGTTTTACCGGAGCGGCAGCGGGCGCGGCATCAGCGCTTTTGCCAGAACCAAACGACCACCAGTGATCGTTGCTGGCCGATTGATCCTGAGGGGTTTGCGCGCAACCGGTAACGGCCAGGCACAGGGCAAAAGCGAGACTTTTATTGGCAGACATGGGTGACCCACACAAATAATTGATCAGAAAATGAACGAAGCAGCGCCCATATAACACGGTTAAACGCTGAGTTGGAAAAAGAAACCGCCCTACGGTTCCGATATGGGCGGTTTAACTGACAGTCGGTAGAACAAGCACTTATCGACGATAGTTACTGCAAACACTCACCAAGCGCTCGAACCAGACCCTGTGCGCGCGGATCCATCAGCACGTATGGCCCCAAGGTGTTGGTGACGAAGCCAAAAGCCACATCACGCTCCGGATCGGCGAACCCCACCGAACCTCCAGCCCCCGGATGACCGAAAGACTTGCCCCCCAGGCCGAAGGTCGCGTTGGGCACCGTCGGCTGGTCGAGCATGCAGCCCAGACCAAAGCGAGTCTGGGTCAACAAGGTCTTGTCCTGGCCGATGCTGTGCTCGCGGGTCAGCTCGTTGACCAGATCGGCGTCCAGCAGGCTGCCATCGAGCAGCGCGCTGTAGAACCCGGCCAGACTGCGGGCGTTGCCATGGCCGTTGGCGGCCGGTTGCTGCATGCGGCGCCATTCGGGTTTGTTGGTACTGGTCATGATCGACGGCGGGTTGGTGAAGGCCCGCGCGGTCATGGAGGTGGGTTCGCGCATCGTCGCCTGCAACAGGCGCTGGGCAGCTTCGTCACCGACATTGCCCTTGCCACGGGCGATGTGGGCGACGCGGTGGAATTCCTGGTCTGGCAGGCCGACGTGGAAATCCAGCCCCAGCGGTTTGCTGATGCGCGCAGCAATGGACTCGCCCGGCCCGCGACCGTCGGCGCGACGAATCACTTCGCCCACCAGCCAGCCGTAGGTGATCGCGGCGTAACCATGGCCCTGGCCCGGCGTCCACCAGGGCTCTTCAGCCGCCAGCGCGTCGGTCATGGCCTGCCAGTCGTACAGGGCCTCGGCAGGCAGCATGTCGCGAATCGCTGGAAGCCCGGCCTGATGGCAAAGCAACTGGCGCAGCGTGATGGACTGCTTGCCCGCCGCGGCGAACTCAGGCCAAAGACGCGAGACAGGCACATCGAGATCCAGCTTGCCCTCGCCGACCATTTGCAGCGCAGCGACAGCCGTAAAGGTCTTGGTGCAGGAGAACAGATTGGCGATGGTGTCGCTGTGCCAGGCTTCAGCGCCGTCCTTGTCTGCTGTGCCGGCCCACAGGTCCAGCACGGTTTCCCCGCCGACCTGCACGCACAACGCCGCGCCCCGTTCCTGCGGATCGTCGAACAACGCCGCAAACGCCTCGCGCACGGCTTCGAATTGAAGCTCGAAATGACCTTGAATCTGCACGGTTTCGCTCTCCGGACCGGGGCTGCACAAAATGGCGTGCATTGTTCCAGCGATTGGGGGTTTTGGGAACAGCCCCAATCGCCATGCTGCGTGTAGGAATGCGGATCAGGGCGCCTTGGTCGGCGCTTCACCGATCACATCCACCACCTGCCCATTGGCCTTGCGCACGGCCTCGACAAAGCCCTGATAGGGCACGTCGGTAATGCCCACCAGGCCCAGATGACCGTTCTCGCCGTCGAGCATGCGTCCCGTCGCGGGCTGGTCCAGATACTGGAACCAGTGCACGCCGACGATTGAAGGCTCGGACAAGGCGCTCTTCAGGTAGTTGGCGTAGGCCGGGCCGCGATCTTCTTCGCGAGGGACTTCCAGCGCGCCACCCCAGAACGGGCCACGATCCCGCGAGCCGAAGTGGAACTCGCTGACCAGCACCGGCTTGTCGAGCACGCGTAACTTGGCGAAGTCCACGCCATCCTGAGGCTTGAGCGCATACAGATTGAAGCTGAGCACATCGCAGTACTTGGCGCAGGCCTCGATCGCCTCAGGTGTGGTCACGCCAAAACGGCCACCGAGCAGAAGCTGGTTGGGCGCGTGCCACTTGAGGGCGTCGGAAATGGTCTTGAAATAGGTTTCGGCGAACACCCGCTGAAAATATTTGAAGTCATTTTCGATTTCCGGATGCTCAGGGCTTGGCAGCGGCGGCTCGAAACCCGGGTCTTCCATCAACTCCCACGCCGGCAGATCGATCCCCCAGGCCTTCGACAATCCCTCCTGGTTGCGGTATTTGTCGCGCAGCTGCTTGAGGAAGGCGCGCTTGGCCGGCACATCGGTGGTCAGTTTCAGCGTGCCGTACGCCAGGGCGTAGCGATCTTTCGGGTCATCGCCCGGCGCGGCCCAGGCCAGCTCGTTGTCAGCGAAATAGCCGATCAGGTAAGGGTCGTCGCGATGATCGCGCGCGGCAATGGCCACAGCCCGCTCGGTGGCCATGGCGAAGCGCGGGTCGAACGGGTCGGGCATGCCGCCCCACCAGTCATGGCCGGTGCTGATGCTGACGTAATCGCCGACGATGGACAGCGGCAACGTGTAGGGCACGCGCTCTTTATTGCCCAACTCCGGCTCGCTCCAGTTGCCGATGGTGTTGAAGCCCCAGGCCTGAAGGCGCTGCAAGGCGTGATCGACCCAGCGCTTGCTGTCCAAAATGACTGGCTTGCACTCAACCACTTGGGCAGGCACTAACGGCTTTTCCGACACCGGCGCCGGATTCGTCTGATCGGCTGTACTGTCGGCATCCGACGCATCAGCGTCCTCATCAGCGGCTGCCGGCGGCGCAGGTTTGACCACTTCGACACACTTGGGCACGCCATAGGTGCGCTGCAGGTTCGCCCCATAGAAATCGAACCAGCGGCCCTGATCGAACTGCCGGTCCTTGTTGGCGCCGGTGTCGCGGTTATCGTCGCCCTTGCCGTAGAAGGCTGCCAACGGATCGTCGTTGCCCGGCAGACCGGTGAACATCGATTCACGGCCTTCGACGTAGGTCTGGCTGTCGTCAGCGGCGATGGCGTTGACGCCCAACGAATAGAACGGATGGCCTTCGGGCGTCACCAGATACCAGCGGTCATCGCGCTTTTCAGTGCGGAAAAAGCCTTTGGCCTCGAAGCTCGGGCCCTTAAGCAGACCACCGTATTTATCGTGGGCCGGACGGTCCTTGAGCCACACCTTGAGCTGCTGTTGCTCCTTGCTGGCG
>CAURWS010000292.1:0-5581 GCA_963528485.1 uncultured Pseudomonas sp.
AGGATGAAAATGTCGACAGCGCAACAGCAACAGCAAAAATCTCAATATCCCCACTGCATGAATCGCTTGGCTGTCCATGCCTCGCACCACAAAAAAAACGCGTTTTTCTGGCTGCTCTTTTTTCTCGCGCTCGCCATCGCCGGGATAGTGTTCGGTGGCTGGATTACGGGGCTTGCTACAACCCTGATCTTCTATGCAGTATTCAATTTCGTTATTTTTTCGATCGTTCGACCTCAGGACTGGGAGGCGAGCATTTTGTTTCTTGCGTTCATACTCGCAGCCGCGGTCTTCATTTTGATGTTCGGCGGCATCTACCACGTCAATCAGCTAGCGTTGGCTGGGCTGTGCGAAAAGCAGGACAGTGGCTTGAACTGCAAGGGTGCGCAGGCGCTGGACTGGTATTACTACTCAACTGCCGTTTTCACCACACTAGGGTTCGGTGACATATTACCGACCACGCCAGCCGGCAAAATCACAACTTCAATCGAAGCATTGATTGGCATGGCGTTTGGCGTAACCGCAATCGTCATTTTCCTGGGCAGAAACGCCTGGTTTTCCACCAAAGGCGGTTCTGACGCTGACAAGGCGCCTACCAACCCAACACATCAACTCACCACCACAGACTTGCAACCCATCCTGCAACTGCTCGCAAGCCAGGCACGCGAGATAGAAGCACTCAAACAGCAACTGACAGAACACACAAAACAGACCGCCCTGCTCTCGAAAAAAATTGAAAAGCTATACAGAACCAGTGGGCTAGCCGCGTTGATAGCGCTCCTTTTGTTGGTCGGCGTCGCGACTTTCTTCAAGGCTATCGGATCTGCGGCATAGCGCGCCTCACAAACGGGGACGCACATCCACTGCGCTATGCTGGAGACAATCAGAAGCTGATCCGGGAGTTTGATCGTCCTCTCTCTTTCATGATCTCTGACCAGCTGTCTTTAGGCCATGTCAGCTTTCTGAACGCTACCTTGTCCAGTCAGTTATCGATGACGTTCGTTAGCCTCACCATTACGCTGGCAGTGCTAGCAGCGCTATTCCGGGCGACGCAATGACTCCATTGGTTATGGGGTTACCTCATTAATTTAGGGCGTCGGACGGGAAGATTCTGCGCAAAGCCCATCTGAAACCAAAACTGAAAGCACTTAAGAGACAATCGACATGGACGTAACCTGCACATCAATCGAAGACGTTCGTCAGCACATCGACGACATCGATCGCGACCTCGTCAGATTGCTTGCCCGTAGAGGTGCTCTCGTCACCCAGGCGGCAGCATTCAAGAAAACCTCACACGACGTCCGCGCACCGTCACGGGTTGAAGAGGTGATTGCCAAAGTTCGTGGCCTGGCCGTCGAGACCGGAGCGTCAGCCGAAGTTGTCGAGCGGGTGTATCGGGAGATGATCGCGGCATTTATTGAGCAGGAATTGAAAGACCATCACGCTCTGAACCTCGAATAATTGTGTGGCTGGCGCGCGAGGGACTGCGTCGGATGGTTTCGCGGCCGGTGCACTGCAGATCGCCAGCAAGCTGCGCTCCCAAGGCCTCCGGCCAGTATCAATAACAGGGTCCGCACGCAGTCCGGCCCTCTTAATAAAACGCCCCAGGCCAGCAAGGCCCAGGGCGGTGAATATCTCAACAGCCCAGCATCCGTTGATGCCGCGAATTTATCGCTGCGCCAGCACGCTCAACAAACGGTCATCATCCCCGGCCGCGCCAATCACCTGTAGCCCGACTGGCATTCCCCTCACCTGCCCCACCGGCAGGCTGATTGCAGGCAACCCGAGGAGGTTCCAGGCGCTGGTATGGCTGAGGAGCGCAGCGCGTACGTCGATGGCGTGCTCACCGACGCTGACTTCGCGCGCATCGACCGGTGTCGCGATAATCGGCACGGTGGGCGAGACGAGAAAATCATAATGCTCGAACAAGCGTGCAATCGTTGCCTTGAACTCTAGTTGCCTCGCCTGTGCGCGAATGTATTGCCAGCCTCGGACTTCACGCGACACCTCAAGGCGTTCGCGCACTTCCTGATCGAACTTGTGCGGCGCCTGTTGCATACGTTCGGCGTGAACATCGTAGGCCTCGGCGCGCTGCAGCGACACTAAGGCGTCTTTCATGTCGGTGGCCAAGGGTTCCAGTGCAGAGGTTGTTTGCAAAGATTCACCGAACAGCCGCTGCGCCGCCCGCTGCACATGCTGATCCAGCTCGGCATCGACCGGACCAAAACTACCGGTGGTAATCCAGCCTACCCGCAGCGGCCGAGGGTGGGTGGACACCGCACAGGCTCGCCCGGCCACTATTTCAAACAGCAGGCGCGCATCCTCGACGTGATTGGAGATCGGACCCACGTGGTCGAGACTCGACGACAGCGGGAACACGCCCTCCACCGGCACGCTGTCAAATGATGGCTTGAAACCGACCGCGCCACACAACGCAGCCGGGATACGAATAGAGCCGCCGGTGTCAGTGCCCAACGCCAGCGGCACCATGCCGCTGGCCACCGCCGCCGCGCTGCCGGCGCTTGAGCCGCCAGTGATGCAACTGGCATCCCACGGGTTGCGTGCCGCGCCTTGCAGCGAGCGGTCGCCAGTCGGGCCGTAGGCAAATTCATGGGTCAGGGTCTTGCCGACTATCACTGCTCCCGCCTCGCGCAGACGGACTACGCAGAGCGCATCGCGGCTCGGTTTGAAGCCTGCGAAATGTGCCGAGCCGTAGGTGGTGACATGGTCGAAGGTGTCGATGTTGTCTTTGATCGCCACCGGAATGCCGTGCAGCGGCCCCAGATCCAGGCCTTGGGCAAAGAGCTCGTCAGCCTTGCGCGCCTGTGCCAGCGCAACAGCTGCATCGACGTAAACGAACGCGTTCAAGACCGGATTCAGCCGCTCGATGCTGTCCAGGGCGGCCTGGGTCAGCCACACGCTCGTCAGGCTGCCCGCCCGCAGGCGCTCGGCCAGTGCAACGACCGATTCGCCCAAAAAATACCCCACGTGAGAAGGCTTCGCCAAACTCATATAAAGGACTCCATCAAACCGCTGCTGTTAAAGAGGAAGTGCTGGCCTGCCGACCGCCAGGACGCACCAGGAGCATTGCGCTCATGCCCAGTGCAGTAGCCACCGCCGCTGCCACGAACATGGACGAGTAGCCGTAACGCACGGTCAGGTAGCCAGTCAGCATGGGCGCGATGAACGAGGCGGTGTTGGCGATGAAATGGGTCATGCCGCTGTAGGCACCAACCCGGTTGGTCGGCGCGGTGTCGATCACCACGGCCCAATAAACAGAGTTGGGCAGCGCATTGAGTGCGTTGGCCAAGGTCATCAAAGCAATCACGCCCCACACCGTCTGCGCCTGCGATACGAGGATGAAACACAGTGTGGTCAACAACAGGCAGGTCGCTGCCAACCAACTGCGCGCCACCTTCAGGTTACCGGTGCGGCGCAGCAGCATGTCGGAGATTTTGCCGCCCAACAGCACGGTGAAGCAGGCGCCAGTCCACGGAATCATGCCCATGTACCACAGGGACGACAGGTTGTAATGGAACTCATCCTGTAAGTATTTAGGCGTCCAGGTCAGCAGCAGGAACGTCACATACACAAACGAGAAGTAACCGACCGCGTTGAGCAGCAGGTCCTTGTTCTTGAAGAAATGCCACACCGGCACAGCGCTAACGGTCGGGGCTGACGCACTGCCTGCAGCGGCGCGCTCCTGACGGAGAAAGTCTTGCTCAGCCTTGGACACGCGCGGGTTCTCATCAGGGGTATTGGTGAAGCGCGTCATGAAAAAGATGAGCAGTGCCAGGCTGACCACACCCAGGACCACGAACATGCTGCGCCAGTCGCCGGTCAGCGTTTGCAAACCCACCGCCACCGGCGCGGTCAGCAGTGCGCCCAGCGGCGTACTCAGCAGGCCGACCGAGACCACGAAGCCGCGCTCCTTGGGCGTGGCCCAGTTGGCCACGCTCTTGTTGATGACCGAATAGGCCGGGCCTTCGGAAAAACCGAACAGCACGCGGATGGTGGCAAAACCAGCCATGGCCGAGCCGCCCATGAACGCCAGCCCGAGGTCGCCAGCAAACGCGGTGGATATCTCGAAAATAGACCAAGTGGCGCCGGCAATCAGCCAGATACGCTTGGCACCAAAACGGTCGGCCAGAATGCCGCCAATCAACGCCCCCAAGATGTAACCGTAGCCGAAGTACCCGAGGACATTGCCCCAGTCGGCCTTGTCGAACCCATACTCCGGAAGAATGCTCGCCGAGGCGTAGGAAATTGCGCCGCGGTCGATGTAGTTGAGCAACGCCATCAGCATGATCAGGAAGAAAATCTGGTAGCGGAAAGACGGAATTGCGGGGCTTTTCATAGGTATCTGACTCTTCAAAATGATGGCAGAAGTCAAAAAGTCGGCCGCGTCCGGCGTATTTTTATTGTTTTACCCAAACGTTTGGGTTGCCGGAATGTAGATACAGAAAAATATTTAGTCAATCGTTTGGGTAAGGGTTTTTTCGGGATCTTGCGCCGACTGGGTTAGAATCTCGCGCTCAACGACAGACGGTTGGAAGCCTCTCAGATATGCCGAATCAATCTCGCCCTGCCACGCTGAAATCCATGGCGGCTGAACTCGGGTTGCACGTTTCCACCGTCTCGCGGGTGCTCAATGGCGATCCGACAGGGGTCGAGCGAGCGGCGTCGGCCGAGGTGATCGCGCGTATTCGTACATTGGCAACCGAACTGGAATACCGGCCTAACACCCAGGCTTCCAGCTTGAAGTTGCGTAAGAGTCAGGAAATCTGTGTGCTCATGCCACGCCTGACCGACCTGGTCATGGCGACCATTTACGACAGCATCGACAGCGCAGCCGAGCAGGCGGGGTATCTCACGTTTGTTTCCAATACCGACGACCAGCAACCGCGCCAACGGGCGCGTGCCGAGCACGCATTGCGCCGCTCGGTGGCCGGGCTGATCGTGGGTGACTCGCACCTGGGTGAGACCCAACCTCTGCTCGATCTGCTCTCGCGCAAGCACATTCCCTACGTGCTGGTAAGCCGGCAGATTACCGGACACTTGGCAGCAGCTAGCGACGATGAACTGGGAGGCTGGCTAGCGGCGCAACACCTGTATCAATTGGGTTATCGCGATGTAGCGATCCTGGCAGGGGAACGACATGCCTCCACGGGTGCTGATCGTACCCGCGGATTCATCCGTTACTATCACGAGCAAGGCCTGACGCTGCGCCCGGAGTGGACCCTGCACGGCCCTTTTGACAGCCGAACTGGACACCAACAAGGTGAGTTTCTATTGGGGCTGAACCCTCATCCGCAAGCATTTTTTGCAGTCAACGACTTTCTTGCCATTGGCCTGATGGGCGCTGCCCGTGACAAAGGGTTGATGCCGGGCAAAGACATTGCCGTGGTCGGTTTTAACGACATTCCTCTCGCCAACGAACTGATCGTGCCACTCACCAGCGTACGCCTGCAGTTGGCAGATATGGGCAAGCATGCTGTGGAGTTACTGCTCAAGCGCATCAATGGCGAGCCCGCCGAGTCAATCATCCTCGCGCCGCAATTGCAGGTAAGAGCAAGCTCCTTAC
>CAURWS010000293.1:0-5574 GCA_963528485.1 uncultured Pseudomonas sp.
TGGCGTTTTCTAACGCGATTCTCGGCGCCGTGCACGCCATGTCCCACAGTCTGGGCGGGTTTCTCGATCTGCCCCATGGGCTGTGCAACGCGGTGCTGATCGAACACGTGGTCGCCTTCAATTACAGCTCGGCCCCCGATCGCTTCAAGGTCATCGCCGAAACCCTGGGCATCGATTGCCGTGGCCTGAACCACGCGGCGATCAGCAAGCGCCTGGTCGAGCATCTGATCGCGCTCAAGCACCAGATCGGCTTTCACGAAACCCTCGGCCTGCACGGGGTCAGCAGCAGCGACATTCCATTCCTCTCGCAACATGCGATGGGCGATCCGTGCATCCTCACCAACCCGCGAACCTCCAGCCAGCGCGACGTCGAAGTGGTCTATGGCGAAGCCCTCTGACCCACGGCAGGGCGCGCTGACCGCGCTGCTCGGGCTGGGCAATCACTCCACGCGCAAGAGCCATTACCCGGAACTGACCCTGCGCCTGGCCGAACTCGAGAACGAGCGCAATCGCTATAAATGGCTGTTCGAACACGCTGTCCACGGCATCTTTCAGGCCCGTTTGCATGAAGGCCTGCGCGCCGCCAACCCGGCGCTGGCACGCATGCTCGGCTACGGCAACGCTCAGGAAGTGCTGCTGGCCCTCGACGATTTGGCCAGCACGCTGTTCATCGGCGGCCAGGCCGAAGTGAGCGCATTGGCGCTCAAGCTGCAACGCGAGCACAGCGTGCAGGGCTACGAAACCCGCTTGCGGCGCAAGGACGGCAGCTACGTCGACGTGCTGATGAACCTGCTGCTCAAGCCCGACGAAGACGGCGTGTTCGAAGGCTTCGTCGCCGACATCACCGAACGAAAACTGGCGCAACAGCGCTTGCAGGAACTCAACGATCAACTCGAACTGCGCGTGGCTGAGCGGACCGACGAACTGCTTGAGGCCAACCTCAACCTGCGCGACGCCCGCGACGCCGCCGAAGCCGCCAACCACAGCAAGGACAAATACCTCGCCGCCGCCAGCCACGACCTGTTGCAGCCGTTGAACGCGGCGCGTCTGCTGATCTCGACCCTGCGCGAACGTCGCCTGCCAGACGCCGAGCAGATCCTCGTCGAGCGCACCCATCAGGCGCTGGAAGGGGCAGAGGACCTGCTCACCGACCTGCTGGACATCGCCAAATTCGATCGCGCCTCGATTCAGCCGGACATCAATCTGTATCGTCTGGACGAAGTGCTGGCGCCGCTGCTCTCGGAGTTTCAGCCCGTGGCCGCTGCCGCCGGGCTGACCCTGCGCGCGCGCATCGGCGAGTTTGCCGTGCTCACCGACCTGCGCCTGCTCACGCGCATCCTGCGCAATTTCCTCAGCAACGCCTGCCGCTACACCGAGCGCGGTAGCATTCTGCTCGGTGCGCGCAAACGGGGGGACAGGCTGCAAATAGAGGTTTGGGATACAGGGCGCGGCATCGCCGAGGACCGGCTGGAGTCGATCTTTCTGGAGTTCAACCAGCTCGACGTCGGCCGCGCCGCGGATCGCAAAGGTGTGGGGTTAGGCCTGGCGATCGTCGAACGCATCGGGCGCATCCTTGGCGGGCGTATCCAGGTGCGTTCACAACCGGGGCGAGGTTCGGTCTTCGCCATCGACGTGCCGTTATCCGCTGAAAAACCCATGCCGGTGAACGTCGTGGTGCAGCAACTCCCGGGCGTCGGCAACCCGCTGCCCGGTCGTCGGCTGTTGGTGCTCGACAACGAGACCAGCATTCTCGACAGCATGGCCGCGCTGTTGGGGCAGTGGGGGTGTGAAGTGCTCACGGCGACCGACCAGGCGGCCTGCTATGCGGTGCTCAAGGGGCGGGCACCGGAGCTGATCCTCTTTGACTTTCATCTCGACCACGGCGTGCTGGGCTGCAATGTGGTTGCGCACTTGCGAGAGCATTTCGGAGTGCAGATCCCGTGCGTGATGATCACCGCAGATCGCACGGACCTGTGCCGCCGGTCGTTGCAGGCGCTCAATGCACCGCTGTTGAACAAGCCGGTGAAGCCCGGGAAGCTGCGTGCGGTGGTTAGTCAGCTTTTGGGGTGAGTTGCAGTCGTGAAACCGATTGCTGTGATAAGTCAGATGGACCGCACTTGCAGGTTTTACGACGACTTCGTCGCCGATCGCGGGACAAGCCACGCTCCTAAGCCTTCGGCAGAATCAAGAGCCGCACGGAGCGCTGCCTTCGTGAGGGCGCTTCGACGAAGTCGAAGCCAAACCGGGAGCAAAAGCCCTTGGTGGCTTGGGGCTTTTCCAAGTAAAACGCCGAAGGCGAGACGCTTCTGCCGTTAGGCAGAACGCCCTCGCGTCACCCGAGAAATCAGGGTACGCACGCGAACATCTGGCCCACGCAAGCTTCTACCAGGCCGCAGGCCCCTCTTTTGCATGCCTCCCCCCCATCCCCTCCGCGCAAAAGACCGCCCCACCATGACCGACACCCACATGCCACCCGCCCTGCGCTTCATGCTCGCCGCCCGCCGCAGCGAGCTGGCCGGGCTCGAGGGCCTTGCGCAGACCTGCGAACTGGTGGCGTCGATCAGCCAACTGGTCCACGCCCTGCAACGCGAGCGCGGGTACTCCAATGTCTATTTGGGGAGCAAGGACGCTCGCCAGCTGACCCAACTTGATGCACTGACCTGCGACGCCCGCGCCGTCGAGCAACAGGTGGTCGCCGGGTTCGACGCCATCGACCTGGACGCCACCAGCGCCTGCGATCGCGCGCGGCTGTTCAATCGTCTGGCCTACGTTATGCACGGGCTGGACGAGTTGCCCGGTCTGCGCCGACGCATCCGCGATCAACGGGTCAGCGCTCTGGACGCCACCGCCGCGATGACGCGCCTGATTGGCGGCTTGCTGGCCGTGGTCTTTGAAGCGGCCGACACCGCGGTCGACCCGACCATCACCCGGGTACTGGTGGCGCTGTTCAACTTCATGCAGGGCAAGGAACTGGCCGGGCAGGAGCGGGCCACGGGGGTTTCCGGATTTTCCAAAGGCTTTTTCGACACACCGTTGCGCGAGCGCATCGAGCATCTGCAGCAAGGGCAGGAGCGCTGCCTTCAGACCTTCGCCGACTTTTGCGACGAAGAGACACGACGGCTGTGGCGCAACCAGCAGGCCAGCGAAACCACAGCCCAAGTCGTCCAGTTGCGCGGGGTTGCGCTGAAAACCTCAGAGCACCAACAGGTCGATCCAGCGTTGTCGCAGGTGTGGTTCGAGCTGGCCACTGCACGCATAGACGCCATGCGGGAGGTGGAAACCCGTCTGGCGCAGGTGCTGTTGGACAGCTGCCAGGCCAGCATCAAGCAGGCCCGCGCCGATCTGGATAACCATCGCACGCTGCTCAATCGGCTGGTCAGTCTGGAGACGGCCGGCTGTGTCGATCAGGCGTTGCTGTTCAACGTTCAGGCGGTGGATCTGGACAGCGCCGCGCAGGGCGGCCTGGGTCATCATCTGGGTCGCTCGGTGCTCGACATGCTGCAAACCCAGACCCAGCGCTTGCTCAGCGCCCATGATGAGCGCGACGAGGCTCGGCAGGCGTTGAACGAGCGCAAGGTGGTGGAACGGGCCAAGCGCCTGTTGATGGAGGAGTATCAGATGAGTGAAGGCGACGCCTATGAGCGGCTGCGGGTGTCGTCGATGGAGCGGGGGCAGCGCATGGTGGATGTGGCGCAGGCACTGTTGAATCTCGCGGCGGGGCGTTCGCCGCGCCGTTAACCGCCGGTCATGTTCATGAACCGCACCACCTGCACGTCATCGTTGATCTCGAAATTGTGCCGGTACGGCTTGAGCTTCATCGCTTCGACGATGGCCTTTTCGAGTTTTTCAGGCTGGCCGGGGTTGGCGCGCAGGACGGCTTTGAGGTCGGCGGAGTGTTCGTTGCCCAGGCACAGCAGCAGGCGGCCTTCGACGGTGACGCGTACGCGGTTGCAGGTGGCGCAGAAGTTGTGACTGTGGGGCGAGATGAAGCCCACGCGGATGTCCGGGGCTTCGGCCAGGCGCCAGTAGCGCGAAGGGCCCTGGGTCGATTCGGTGGAGTTGATCAGGGTGTAACGCTCGGCGATGCGCTCGCGGACCTGGTCGCTGGAGAAAAACGACTCGGCGCGGCTGTGTTCGCTGATGATGCCCAGCGGCATTTCTTCGATAAAGGTGATGTCCAGCCCGCGGTCGATGGCGAAGGCGATCAGGTCGTTGATCTCGTGATCGTTGCGCCCCTGCATCACCACGCAGTTGAGCTTGGTGTGGGTGAAACCTGCAGCGTTGGCGGCGTCGATCCCGGCGATGACCTTGTCCAGATCGCCAGTGCGGGTCAATTCCTTGAAGCGAACAGGATCGAGGCTGTCCAGGCTGATGTTCAGGCGCTTGAGCCCGGCATCGAACAGGGGCGCTGCGAGTTTTTCCAGCTGCGAGCCGTTGGTGGTCATGCACAGTTCGCGCAGGCCGGGCAGGGCGGCGATGTTCTTGCACAGGCCGACGATCCCGGCGCGCACCAGCGGCTCACCCCCGGTCAGGCGGATCTTTTTCGTGCCCAGCGCGACGAAGCGCTCGGCGATCTGCTGGATCTCTTCAAGAGAGAGGATTTGCTGGCGCGGCAGAAAGGTCATGTCCTCGGCCATGCAGTACACGCAGCGAAAATCGCAGCGATCAGTCACCGAGAGGCGAACGTAATCGACTTTTCGTGAATAACCGTCTAACAGGACGCGATCTGACATGGCTTTCTCGATGAGGATCTCGACAGCGTGTGGCGTGGCAAAAGTAAATCGCCTGGCGTTTATCGGCAACGCCAGGCGAGTGAAGCATTAGATTTTCTGGCTGGCCGGTTGTGCAACTGCGACAGTCGCCTCGTCCGCAGCCTGGGTTTGCGAAGCCTTGGCATAAGACACGTAATACGCCAGCCCGACGAAAATTGCACCCCCCACCGCGTTGCCCAGGAACACCGCGACGAAGTTTTCGAAGAAGTCGCCCCAGCTCAGCGCGTCGGCAAAGATGGCCGCCGGAATCACGAACATGTTCGCCACCACGTGCTGGAAGCCGATGGCCACGAACGCCATGATCGGGAACCACATGCCGAGGATCTTGCCGGTCACGTCCTTGCTCGCGTAGGACAGCCACACCGCCAGGCACACCAGCCAGTTGCAGCCGATGCCGGAAATGAACGCTTGACCGAAATCGGCGCCGGCCTTGGCGATGGCGATGGCGACGGTCTTGGCCAGAAAGGCGCCTTCGGTCAGGCCCAGCACGTGGCCGAAAAACCAGGCGATGAACAGCGCGCCGAGCAGGTTGGCCAAGGTCACCAGGCCCCAGTTGCGGGCCACTGCGCCAGCGGATATGCGCCGGGCGAACATCGCGGTGGGCAGGCTCATCATGTTGCCGGTCAGCAGTTCGCCGCCAGCGAGGATTGTCAGGATCAGGCCGATGGGGAACACCGCTGCGCCCAACAGGTTGCCCAACGATGCCCACGGGCCGGGGATCATGGTGCTGACGTGGATGTCCAGCAGAAAGCCCAGGGAGATGAAGGCACCGGCCAGAAAGCCCAGCACCAGAATTGACGCC
>CAURWS010000294.1:0-5558 GCA_963528485.1 uncultured Pseudomonas sp.
CACTTGCAAAAATATTGCACGTCAATCAGGCGGCCATTTCGAAAATGGAACGGCGCACCGACATGTATATCAGCACGTTGCGCGATTACATCCGGGCGATGGGGGGGGACCTGGAAATCGTTGCGACGTTTCCCGATGGGCAGGTCAAGATCGAGAACTTCGCGAATTGATGGTGTTCAGCGGCTTTAGCGTTTGTTCCAAGGAAAGGGCGATCACTCGCCCTCGTCGAACTTGTTGTTGATCAACTCGATCAGGCCTTCCAGTGCAGCCTGTTCGTCGTCGCCTTCGGTCAGCAAATGAATTTCGGTGCCTTTGCCGGCAGCGAGCATCATGACGGCCATGATGCTTTTGCCGTCGACCATGCTGTCCGGCGAGCGGCCAACCCGGATCTGGCACGGGAATTTGCCGGCGACGCCGACGAACTTGGCTGCGGCGCGGGCGTGCAGGCCCAGCTTGTTGATGATGGTGATCTGGTGAGCGGGCATCGCGTTGGGGGTCCTTTCAGCTTAGGTCGCGGTGGCGGACCTGAACATTCTTGAGCGATTGTTGCAGAACCTGACCCAGGCGTTCGGTCAGGTAGACCGAGCGGTGGTGCCCGCCGGTGCAGCCAATGGCAATGGTGACATAGGCACGGTTGCTGGCGGCAAAACGCGGCAACCATTTGGTCAGGTATGAGGAAATGTCCTGGAACATCTCTTCGACATCAGGTTGTGCGGCCAAGTAATCAGCCACCGGCTGGTCGAGCCCGGACTGTTCGCGCAGCTCCGGTTTCCAGTACGGATTGGGCAGGCAACGCACATCAAACACCAAGTCGGCGTCCACCGGCATGCCTCGCTTGAAACCGAACGACTCGATGAGAAACGCAGTGCCCGGCTCTGGCTTGTTCAGCAGGCGCAACTTGAGGGTGTCGCGCAGCTGATAAAGGTTCAAGTGGGTCGTGTCGATGGTCAGGTCGGCCAGGTCGATGATCGGCCCCAGCAAGGTCTTTTCGTCACGAATGGCTTCGGCCAGCGAGCGTGTAGCGTTGCTCAGCGGGTGGCGGCGGCGGGTTTCGGAAAAGCGCTTGAGCAGCGTGGACTCTTCGGCGTCCAGAAACAGCACGTCACAGCGGATGTGCCGGGCGCGCACTTCTTCAAGCATGCGCGGGAAGCGTGTCAGGTGGCTCGGCAGGTTGCGGGCGTCTATGGAGACAGCCAGCAACGGCTCGGCGAGTTCGGTATTGATCAGCGCGCGCTCGGCCAGTTCAGGGAGCAAGCCGGCCGGCAGGTTATCAACGCAGTAGAAGCCGCTGTCTTCGAGAACATCGAGGGCCGTGCTCTTGCCGGAGCCGGAGCGACCGCTGACGATGACCATGCGCATGATCAGTGACCGTTCTGGACGTGAAGCACGACGTTGTAGAGCTCATCACTGCTTTTGGCGCCACGCAGGCTTGCGCGCACGTCGGCACGGTCGAGCATGCTGGCGATCTGGCGCAGCAGTTCGAGGTGCGCGTCAGTGGCCGCTTCCGGCACGAGCAGGACGAACAGCAAGTCCACCGGCGCGCCGTCGATGGCATCGAAGTCGACCGGCCGCTCCAGATGCAGCACGGCACTGACTGGCGCGGTGCAGCCTTTGAGTCTGCAGTGAGGAATGGCGATGCCGTTGCCAAAGCCGGTCGAACCGAGCTTTTCGCGGGCGATGAGGCTCTCGTAGACGGTTTGCCAGTCGAACTCGGGCACTTCTTTCCCGATCAGCTTGGCAATCTCTTCGATTACGGCTTTTTTACTGCCGCCTGGCACGTTCACAAGGGAACGGCCAGGGGTCAGGATGTTTTCAAGTCGGATCATGGATGAGGGGTATCAGCGAGCTGCCGCACCTTTGAGGATGCTTTGCTGCTTTTCCTTATGCTTGAGCAATTGTCTGTCCAGCTTGTCAGTGAGCAGGTCGATTGCCGCATACATGTCGTCATGTTCGGCATTGGCAACAACCTCTCCACCGTGGATATGCAGCGTGGCCTCGATCTTCTGTTTCAGTTTCTCGACGGCCATCGTCACCTGAACGTTGGTAATCTTGTCAAAATGCCCTTCGAGCTTTTTGAGTTTCAGCTCGACGTATTCGCGCAGGGGCTTGGTTACTTCCAGTTGGTGTCCACTGATGTTGACTTGCATACAGCTTCTCCTTCGTTGCCAGTGCATTAAGAGGCAGGCTGGGGTGCCTGCCGCTGGAACGCTGTGGCTTGTGGCTCTACATCAGTCGCTTGCGTTCGCTCGACGGCGCTATCCCTAGGGACTCGCGGTATTTGGCGACGGTGCGACGGGCCACTTGAATGCCTTGTGCCTCCAGTAAACCAGCGATCTTGCTGTCACTCAACGGCTTTTTCTGATTTTCCGCAGCAACCAGTTTTTTGATGATCGCGCGGATCGCCGTGGACGAGCATTCGCCGCCTTCGGAGGTGCTGACGTGGCTGGAGAAGAAGTACTTCAGTTCGTAAATGCCGCGAGGCGTATGCATGAATTTCTGCGTGGTGACACGAGAGATGGTCGACTCGTGCATGCCGACCGCTTCGGCGATGTCGTGCAGCACGAGCGGCTTCATCGCCTCGTCGCCGTATTCCAGGAATCCGCGCTGATGCTCGACGATCTGGGTCGCGACCTTCATCAGGGTTTCGTTGCGGCTTTGCAGGCTCTTGATGAACCAGCGCGCTTCCTGCAGCTGGTTGCGCATGAAGGTGTTGTCGGCGCTGGTGTCGGCGCGGCGCACGAAGCCTGCGTACTGGGGGTTCACGCGCAGGCGCGGCACAGCTTCCTGATTGAGTTCGACCAGCCAGCGCTCGTTGTCTTTACGCACGATGACGTCAGGCACCACGTATTCGGCTTCGCTGGATTCGATCTGCGAGCCGGGACGCGGGTTGAGGCTCTGAACCAGTTCGATGACCTGGCGCAGGTCGTCTTCCTTGATCTTCATGCGGCGCATCAGCTGCGCGTAGTCCCGGCTGCCGAGCAGGTCAATGTAGTCGCTGACCAGTCGCTGTGCTTCGGCAAGCCACTTGGTCTTGGCTGGCAGCTGACGCAATTGCAGCAGCAGGCATTCGCTCAGGGTGCGGGCGCCGATACCGGCGGGTTCGAATTGCTGGATGCGATGAAGCACGGCTTCGATTTCGTCCAGCTCAATGTCGAGTTCCGGGTCGAAAGCGTCCAGCAGTTCTTCGAGGGATTCGTCCAGGTAGCCCTGGTTGTTGATGCAGTCGATCAGCGTGACCGCGATCAGGCGGTCGGTGTCGGACATCGGTGCCAGGTTCAGTTGCCACAGCAGATGGCTCTGCAGGCTCTCGCCGGCGGAGGTGCGGGTGGTGAAGTCCCACTCGTCATCGTCATTGCTGGGCAGGCTGCTGGCGCTGGTCTGGTAGACGTCTTCCCAGGCGGTGTCGACGGGCAGCTCGTTGGGGATGCGTTCGCTTTCGCTCCATTCGCTGTCTTCGAACGTGTCGACGGTCGGTGCCGATTCCTGGTAGGTCGGTTCCTGAATTTCGGGAGCAGGCTTGGTTTCGATATTGTCGGCCATGGGGTCGGCGTTATCGAAATCGTCGCCTTCTTCCTGGCGCTCCAGCATAGGGTTCGACTCCAGTGCCTCCTGGATTTCCTGTTGGAGATCCAGCGTGGACAGTTGGAGTAAGCGGATGGCCTGTTGCAGCTGCGGTGTCATCGTCAGCTGCTGGCCCATTCTCAAGACTAGCGAAGGTTTCATGGCAGGGACTTAACACCTTATTCGCCGGCGCACATGGGCGCCATCCACTACTAGGGCGCCGGGGCGCCAACTTAAGCAAATTATATGCCTGAAACCTGTGTGTTTGCCTAGGGTGTGATGGCAATTAATACGGCGTTGGCGATGAGTCGCATGCCGCGTTCACTCGCCAACCCCTTGCCACCGGCCGCTTACAGGCGGAACTCGTGGCCGAGATACACTTCCTTCACCAACTGGTTGGCGAGGATGGTTTCAGAGTCGCCTTCTGCGATCAGTTGCCCATCGTTGACGATGTAGGCCGTTTCGCAGATGTCGAGGGTTTCGCGGACGTTGTGGTCGGTGATCAGAACGCCGATGCCCTTGGCCTTGAGATGGTAGATGATCTGCTTGATGTCACCCACGGAGATCGGGTCGACACCGGCGAAAGGTTCGTCGAGCAGGATGAACTTGGGCGAGGTAGCCAGTGCGCGTGCGATTTCGACGCGGCGGCGTTCACCACCCGACAGGCTCATGCCCAGGTTGTCGCGAATGTGCGTGATGTGGAATTCCTGAAGCAGGCTTTCCAGCTCTTTGCGACGCCCGGCGCGGTCGAGTTCCTTGCGGGTCTCGAGGATGGCCATGATGTTGTCCGACACCGACAGCTTGCGGAAGATCGAGGCTTCCTGCGGCAGGTAGCCGATACCGGCGCGTGCGCGGCCGTGCATGGGCTGGTGGCTCACGTCCTGGTCGTCGATCAGGACGCGGCCCTGATCGGCCTGGACCAGACCGACGATCATGTAGAAGCAGGTCGTCTTGCCTGCGCCGTTGGGGCCCAGGAGGCCGACAATCTGACCGCTGTCGATGGACAGGCTGACATCACGTACGACCTGACGGGCCTTGTAGGCCTTGGCCAGGTGTTGGGCTTTCAGCGTTGCCATTACTGGGCCTTCTGCTGGTCGGTTTTCTTTTTCGGCTGGATCACCATGTCGACGCGAGGACGGGCTTCAGTGACCTTGCTGCCTGTGGCGCGGCCGGCACTGGCCAGCTTTCTCACCGTGTCATAGACGATCTTCTCGCCCTGGGTCACGTTGTTGTCCTTGTCGACCACCTTGGCCTTGTCGATCAGCACGATGCGGTTTTGCGGCGCGTGGTACTGGATCGTCACGCCCCAGCCCTGAACGGGTTTAGGGTCCCCGGCGGTCTGCAACTGCTCGAAGTAGGCCAGGTTGCCCACCGAGGTCACGACGTCGATGTCACCTTGCGGGGTGCGGGTCATGGTCACCTTGTTGCCGGTGACCTTCATCGAACCCTGGGTGATGATCACGTTACCGGTGTAGGTAGCGATGCCTTGTTTGTCGTCCAGTTGGGCGTCGTCGGCCTGAACGCGGATAGGCTGGTCTTGATCGTTTGGCAGAGCCCAGGCGCTCACGCTTCCCAGTGCTGCGCCCAGGCCGAGCAAAATAGGGAGGGTTTTAAGGAGCCTCATACTGTCCTCTTGCGTTCGATAGCAGGTGTATCCTGCTCTCTTTTAGATAGGCCTTCATACCCGTACCGGTGCTCACGCCATTAAAGCCGTCGATTCTAACGGGTTGCGCGGTTTCCGCATATTGCTTCTGAGGGAAGACAGTCATGCGGGTGCTGGTGATGATCGTGGTGCGGTTCTTTTCGTCGGTGCGGTTGATGTGCACCTGATCGATCAGTTCGACCTGTTCCCCGCCCGGGGACACCTCGGCGCGCACGCTCTTCACGTGCCACGGGAACTCGGTGCCGCGATACATCGCCATCACCGGAGTGGTCATCAGGGTGACGTCAGTGGCCTTCAGGTGCTCGGCCTTATCGGCGGTCAGGTCGTATTGCAC
>CAURWS010000295.1:0-5540 GCA_963528485.1 uncultured Pseudomonas sp.
CCAGTCTGGCGATGGTGGGGCGGTCGGCCGAGCGGTTGGGTCGACCGATTGCCGATCATCTGGCGCGTCAGCAGTTTCTCGATACGTTGTTCACGCAATTGAGTAAGCAAGACCCGCAAGTGCGCGTCATCGACCCCACGGCGCTGATGTGCCCCGGTGCAATCTGCCGTGCCGAATTCGACGGCTACTCGCAATACATGGATGAAAATCATCTCTCGGACAAAGGCGGCGAGCGCATGAAGCCTTTGCTGGCGCCGATATTCTTGAGCGAAAACGCCGTTCGAGGCGGATGAAAACGCGTCGGGCTGCTGCTGTCGGCCGTCAGAGCAGGTAGGATGTGCATCTATTTGTTAAGTGGCCGGGTTAATGAAATTCAAGGATCTACGGGATTTCGTGCAGCAGCTTGAGCAGCGCGGAGAGTTGAAACGCATTCAGGTACCGATTTCTCCTGTGCTGGAGATGACCGAAGTCTGCGACCGGACCCTGCGCAACAAGGGCCCGGCCCTGCTGTTCGAGAACCCGACCGGCTTTGATATTCCGGTGCTCGGCAACCTGTTTGGCACGCCAGAGCGCGTGGCCATGGGCATGGGCGCGGAGTCCACCGAGGAGCTGCGGGAGATCGGCAAGCTGCTGGCCTTCCTCAAGGAACCCGAGCCACCGAAAGGCCTGAAAGACGCGTGGTCGAAGCTGCCGATCTTCAAGAAAGTCATCTCCATGGCGCCGAAAGTCGTCAAGGACGCGCCGTGCCAGGAAGTGGTCATCGAAGGCGATGACGTCGATCTGGGCATGCTCCCCGTGCAGACCTGCTGGCCCGGCGACGTCGGCCCGCTGATTACCTGGGGCCTGACCGTCACCAGAGGCCCCAATAAAGAGCGCCAGAACCTGGGCATCTATCGCCAGCAGGTGATTGGCCGCAACAAGGTCATCATGCGCTGGCTCAGCCATCGTGGCGGCGCGCTGGACTACAAAGAGTGGTGCGACAAGCATCCCGGCCAGCCTTTCCCGGTTTCCGTAGCGCTGGGCGCTGACCCGGCGACGATTCTTGGCGCGGTCACGCCGGTGCCGGACAGCCTCTCCGAATACGCTTTCGCGGGCCTGTTGCGTGGCAATCGCACCGAGCTCATCAAATGCCGTGGCAACGACCTGCAAGTGCCGTCGAGTGCCGAAATCGTCCTGGAAGGCGTGATCCATCCCGGCGAAATGGCCGATGAAGGCCCATACGGCGACCACACCGGTTACTACAACGAGGTCGACCGCTTTCCGGTGTTCACGGTCGAGCGCATCACCCATCGCATCAAGCCGATCTACCACAGCACCTACACCGGCCGTCCTCCGGATGAGCCGGCGATCCTGGGTGTGGCGCTGAACGAGGTGTTCGTGCCGATCCTGCAGAAGCAGTTTCCGGAGATCACCGACTTCTACCTGCCGCCCGAAGGCTGCTCGTACCGCATGGCCGTCGTGACCATGAAGAAGCAGTACCCCGGCCACGCCAAGCGCGTGATGTTGGGGGTCTGGTCGTTTTTGCGACAGTTCATGTACACCAAGTTCGTTATTGTCACCGACGATGACATCAACGCCCGTGACTGGAACGACGTCATCTGGGCGATCACCACGCGTATGGACCCCAAGCGCGACACGGTGATGATCGACAACACGCCGATCGACTACCTCGATTTTGCCTCGCCGGTGTCAGGGCTGGGGTCGAAAATGGGGCTCGATGCCACGCATAAATGGCCGGGCGAGACCACTCGTGAATGGGGTCGCGCCATCGTCAAGGACGAAGCCGTCACCCGCCGGATCAACGATATCTGGAATCAGCTGGGAATAGATTGATGCGCGTAACCTTGCAGCCGTCGGGCGCAGTATTTGAGACGTTGCCCGGCGAGCCGATTCTCGACGCCGCCCAGCGACTGGGCTACGAATGCCCACAGAGCTGCCGCAACGGCAACTGCCACATCTGCTCCGCGCTGCTGGTCGAAGGCAGCGTTGAACAGGCCGGCCAGTTGCGCGAGCATGGCGAAATCTACACCTGCATCGCGGTGCCGCAGCAGGACTGCGTCGTGGTCTGGGACAGCGTGCTGCCGCTGGGCGAGTTGCCGGTGCGCAAGTTTGCCTGTCAGGTGACCGAGTGTGTCGAGGTGGGCGGCGACGTCTGGCGCGTGATGCTGCGCGCCCCGGCAGGCAAGCCGCCGCGCTACCACGCCGGTCAGTACTTGATGATCGCCCGCGATGATGGGGAAAAATCCGCCTTCTCCATGGCCTCGGCGCCAGAAAGCGGCCGCGACCTGGAATTCCATGTATTGGCCCGCGAAGCCAGTGCGCAAAATCTGATCAAGCAGCTGCAGCGTGAAGGCATGGCTCGTGTCGAACTGCCGTTCGGCGACACTCATCTGGGTGAGTTGCCCGATGGCCCACTGGTGCTGATCGCCGCTGGCACCGGCATGGGGCAGATGCACAGCCTGATCGAGCATTGCCGATCCAAGGGTTTCCCGTACCCCGTGCATGTGTATTGGGGCGTGCGTCGTCCCGAGGATTTCTACGAGCTCAAGCACTGGGACGAGTGGAAAGCCCTGCCGAACCTGCATCTGCACAAGGTCGTCAGCGATCTGTGTGGCTGGGAAGGGCGCTGCGGCATGTTGCACGAAGCGGTTTGCGAGGATTTCGCGGATTTGAAGTCGATCCAGGTCTACGCTAGCGGGTCGCCCAACATGGTCTATTCCACCCTGGACGCGCTGGTCGTGGCCGGTATGGATGCCCGGCAGATGCGCGCCGACGTGTTCGCTTACGCGCCGCGCAGCTGACCATCCGCCCGATGGCAGCAGCCGTGGAGAGTTAATTGCATCACAATGTGTGCAGGGTCGGTTTTTCGACGAATAGACCTGCACATCGCTCACATCAGGGATCGAGTATTGATCCGCTGTTGCCAGAGCCGCTTTAGAGAGTTCAGCACTACGCTGGCGCATGGCAGGCCAGCGGGGGAGCCAGATGGTGAATCAAATCAATAGCTTGGTGGAGGCCGTACATGACGGTCTTGGGCTGTCCTACCCACCCGTTATCGACCTTGGCCCCAAACTCACCCGCGAACAACTCCTGGCATCCATGCACGCCACCCTGTCCCGTCACGAGGGCGGTCCGGTGTGGCTGTTCGCCTACGGGTCATTGATCTGGCGCCCCGAGTGCTCCGCCGTGGAGCGTCAGCGCGGCCGGGTGCATGGCTACCATCGCGGGCTCTACCTCTGGTCCCACGAACATCGCGGCACTCCCGAGCAGCCCGGACTGGTCTTCGGCCTGGATCGCGGCGGCTCCTGCAGTGGCTTCGCCTATCGCCTGCCCGAAGAAAACATCGAAGAATCGCTGCTGGCGCTGTGGCAGCGAGAAATGCCATTCCCGTCCTATCGACCTCACTGGCTCAACTGCCGCCTCGAAGACGGTACCAAGGTCCAGGCCCTGGGCTTTGTGCTCGAACGCCACCTGCCCAGCTACGCCGGCAACCTGCCCGACAGCGTGCTGACCCAAGTGCTGGCCAACGCCGCCGGGCGTTATGGTACGACGTGGGAGTACGTCGAGCAGACCATCCAGGCACTGCGCACCCACGCGATGCCGGATGTGAGCCTGGAGAAGCGGTTCAAGCGGTGCAAGCCGATTTTGTTGGCGGTCTAAACATTCGGTAGTGATGCCTGCTTTCACTTGCAGGCCCATGAAGGGGTAGGCTGCCCCAACTTACACAGGAGATATCCCGTGAGCGCACCACTTTCCCCCATCGTTTCCGAATTTGATTCGGAAGAACAAGCTGCACGTTACGACGTCTGGCTCCGCGCCAAAGTGCAGGCCTCGCTGGACGACAAAAGCCCGAACATTGCTCATGATGAAGTCATGGCTGAGATGAAGACACGTCTGGCAGCCAAGCGAGAAAAACGTCGGAATGATCGTTGAGTGGCGCCCCGAGGCGCGAGCTGACCTTTGGGAAATTCTTGATTACATCGATGAGCGCAACTCGCAAGCTGCTGATGCTCTGTACACCGAGATAGAGCGAGCAACTTCCGCCCTTCCTGGACACCCTTATCTCTGCAGGCTTGGCAGAGTACCAACGACACGTTAAATCGTTGTGCATCCCAATTACCTGATCATTTATCGAGTCACTGACCGGATTGAAATTGTCAGCGTGCTGCATGCTCGCCAGGAATATCCCTGACCAATTCCGATTCGAGCTCAAGCCTGTAGCAGCACGGCTTGCCGGCGGTGGCGTCCGTTGAATCGCCACCGCCGGCATCGGATCGCCGCCCGGCCGTGCTGTTACATCAAGCCCATCTGTTTCAAGCCGCCGCCTCACGCGACTGACTCGCCACCCGCGTATGCCGCAGCGTCGGTGCCAGGAACACGATCGACAGCACGCACGCGCTGACCAGAATCACAAACCCGCCATCCCAGCCGAAGTGGTCCACGGTATAGCCCATCAGCGCGCTGGCCGCGACCGAGCCGCCCAGATAACCGAACAGCCCCGTAAAGCCTGCCGCAGTGCCTGCTGCCTTTTTCGGCGCGAGTTCCAGCGCCTGCAAACCGACCAGCATAACCGGGCCGTAGATCAGGAAGCCGATGGAGATCAGCGCGATCATGTCGATCGTCGGGTTGCCCGGCGGGTTGAGCCAGTACACCAGCGTCGCCACGGTCACCAGCAGCATGAACACGATGCCGGTCAGGCCACGGTTGCCACGGAAGATCTTGTCCGACATCCAGCCGCACAGCAGCGTGCCCGGAATGCCTGCCCACTCGTAAAAGAAATAGGCCCAGGACGTCTTGTCGACATCGAAGTGCTTGGCTTCTTTGAGGTACGTTGGCGCCCAGTCCAGCACGCCGTAGCGCAGCAGGTAAACGAAGACGTTGGCCAGCGCGATGTACCAGAGCATTTTGTTGCGAAGCACGTATTTGACGAAGATTTCCTTGGCGCTGAATTCTTCCTCGTGGCTCGCGTCGTAGCCTTCCGGGTAGTCGTTCTTGTACTCCTCCACCGGCGGCAAACCCACGGATTGCGGGGTATCGCGCATGGTCATGAACGCAAACAGCGCCACGAACAGCGCCACCGCGGCAGGCACATAAAAGGCCGCGTGCCAGTCGTTGGTCCAGCCCAGGCCCAGCAGGAACAGCGGCCCAATCAAACCGCCGCCGACGTTATGCGCCACGTTCCACACCGACACCACGCCGCCGCGCTCTTTCTGCGACCACCAGTGCACCATCGTCCGCCCGCTCGGCGGCCAGCCCATGCCCTGCGCCCAGCCGTTGATGAACAGCAGGATAAACATGATCGTCACGCTCGACGTCGCCCAAGGCGCGAATCCGAACACGAACATCACCAGCGCTGAAACCAGCAGGCCGAACGGCAGGAAATAACGCGGATTGGAGCGATCCGACACCAGCCCCATCAGAAACTTCGACAAGCCATACGCAATGGCAATCGCCGAAATCGCCAGGCCCAGCTCACCTCGGGTGTAGCCCTCATCGATCAGGTACGGCCTGGCCAGGGAGAAGTTCTTGCGTAGCAGGTA
>CAURWS010000296.1:0-5533 GCA_963528485.1 uncultured Pseudomonas sp.
TTCAGACGGCTGTCGATGGCGTCGGTGTCGAGGATCTGGCCGGTTTCGGTGTCCACGGCGAAGATCTGGCCCGGGCCGACACGGCCTTTGGCGATGACGTCTTCAGGGGTGTAGTTCCACACGCCGATTTCCGACGCCAGGGTGATGTAGCCGTTCTTGGTAGTGACCCAGCGCGCCGGACGCAGACCGTTACGGTCGAGCAGGCAGACCGCGTGGCGACCTTCGGTCATCACGATACCGGCCGGGCCGTCCCAAGGCTCCATGTGCATGGAGTTGAATTCGTAGAAGGCACGCAGATCCGGGTCCATGGTCTCGACGTTCTGCCATGCAGGCGGAACGAGCATACGCACGCCACGGAACAGGTCGATGCCGCCGGTGACCATCAGCTCGAGCATGTTGTCCATGCTCGAGGAGTCGGAGCCCACGCGGTTGACCAGCGGGCCCAGTTCGTCCAGATCCATCAGATCGTTGCTGAACTTGGTGCGACGGGCCTGGGCCCAGTTGCGGTTACCGGTAATGGTGTTGATCTCGCCGTTGTGGGCGAGGAAACGGAATGGCTGAGCCAGCGGCCATTTCGGCAGGGTGTTGGTGGAGAAGCGCTGGTGGAATACGCAGATCGCGGTCTGCAGGCGCTCGTCACTGAGGTCTGGATAGAATGCCGTGAGGTCACGCGGCATCATCAGGCCTTTATAGATGATGGTCTTGTGCGAAAAGCTGCAGATGTAGTGGTCGCTGTCGGCCGCGTTGGCCACCGACGAACGGCGACGGGCGCAGAACAGCTTGATGGCGAATTCCTGGTCGCTCAGGCCTTCACCGCCGATGAACACCTGCTCGATCTTCGGCAGACGCTCCAGCGCCAGGCGGCCCAGAACGCTGGTGTCGATCGGCACCTGGCGCCAGCCGATCAGGGTCAGGCCTTCGGCGAGGATTTCGCGATTCATGTTTTCGCGGGCGGCTTGGGCTTTGGCGTCGTCCTGGTTGAGGAACACCATCCCCACGCAATACTGGCGCGGCAACTCGACGCTGAAGTGCTCTTTGGCAATAGCGCGCAGGAACGTGTCGGGTTTTTGCATCAACAGCCCGCAACCGTCACCGGTCTTGCCGTCGGCGTTGATCCCACCACGGTGGGTCATGCAGGTCAGGGCTTCAATAGCCGTCTGCAACAGGTGATGACTGGGCTCGCCTTGCATATGGGCGATCAGGCCGAAACCACAGTTATCCTTGAATTCTTCTGGATGGTACAGACCTGCTTTCATAGACACATTCTCACCAGGCTGCCTCTTATCGAGGCAAATTTCTTTTCAATTCAACCAGTTACCGTCCACGCTGAACGTACGCCAGCTTTGCGGGAGCAAAAGGGAGGTCATTGTACACACCGACACAAAGCCTCACAAATTTAGCGACGAAACGTCGCAAATTTATGTCGCATTCATGAAAGGTTTTAAAGCGATTCTCGTGCTAGCCAGAGCTTTGTTGCGAGTCTGACCAAAGAGAGCCCAAAGTTCAATGAGTGTCTGAGACGCAGACACCGCAAGGCGCGCTGCTCATTGGCAGCACGCTCATGCGTTGAAATTGGGGAGCCAAGCGAGCGACCCGGATAAGGTCGCTGCGTCTTCAGCGAGCTGCGGCGAGTTCCTGTTGGATGCTGCCGACAGTACGAGGCCAAGGTTTACCAGCCTGAACCTTCGCTGGCAAGTTCTTGATAGCGGCGAGCGCTGCGTTGCGGTCGGCAAAACTGCCGTAGGTGACCACGTACAGCGGCTTGCCTTGCAGGGTTTTCTTGAAGTAACGGTACTCGGCGCCCTGCTCTTTCACGTAGCTCTGAGCGGTGGCTTCGGAGCTGGTGCCCAGAATCTGCACCACGAAGTGCGTCGGCGCTTGACCGGCATACCAACCGCCGCCAGCCGTGGCAGGCGCTGCAGGAGCAGGCTTGGCCGCAGGAGCCGGCGCAGGTTTGGCGGTAGCGACCTGAGTCGGGGCTGGTGCTGGCTTGGCAGCCGGCGCTGGAGCCGGTTTAGGCGCCGCTTGAGCAGGCGCCGGACGTGGCGTCGGCACCTGGGCTTGCGCCATTTGCGGAGCCTGCCCTGCGGCAGCACCGACAGGTGGCGCAGTGGTCGTCACAGTCGGCGGCTGCAGCGACTGGTTGGCAGCCGGGCCGCCGTCTTCGCCATCGCCCTCACCCGAACCTGCAGCCTCGGCCAGCGGACCGCGCATCACGGGCTGCGAGTTGCCGACCAACGGTAGCGGCATTGGCTGCGAGTTACCGGCGAATTCGATGGCCGGGCCACCGTTGTTCGATTGCTGAGCAGGTGCCTGGCCCTGACCCAGTGGCAGTTGCGCCTGAGAGTTGGCCGGTGCCGTCGGCGCCGTTCCGCGCCCTGGAATCAACACTGCCGCCAGCACGGCTGCAGCCACTACCCCACCCAAAGCCAACACGTGTTTCTTAGGCATTTTGAACCCCATACTTGGACGCTTGACCGCAGAGCGGCTGGCGATCATGGCTTCGATCATCGAATCGCGCGCGACCTGGTTGATCGCGCCCGGCCATCCATTGGACTGTTCGTGAATATCGGTGATCTGCTCGGCACTGAACACTTCAATGCCTTGACCGGCGCCTTCCAGGCGCTGCGCCAGATATTCACGGGTTTCTTCTTCGGTATACGGTGCCAGCTCGATGACGTGGAAGCGTTCTTCATCCGAACCGCTCTCGGCACACAGCTGGTCCAGGCGGTCGATGATCGAAGCCTCGCCGAACAGGAAGACGTGCGGACGCCCTTCAGGCGTGCCCGCCGCCAATCCCAACAACGCTTCGAGTGCGGATTCGCCCAGTTGTTCGGCATCGTCCACCAACACGTAGACTTCCTGACCGGTCAGACCCAGCTGCACGACCTGCGAAAGGATCGACTGCATTTCCGGCTGAGCGACATTCAGCGCCTGCGCCACCTGGCGCAGTACGCCCGAGGCATCACCGGCACCGCGGGCCGACACCACCACGCTCTGCACCGATTGCTTGTTGGTGCTCGCCACCAACGCCTGACGCAGCAGGGTCTTGCCGCTGCCGTGAGGCCCGGTGACCAGCAGGAGTAGCTGGCTGTAGCGGGCCAGATGATGCAATTGCCCCAGCACCGGCTTGCGCTGGGCAGGGAAGAACTTGAAGCCCGGGACCCGCGTGGCAAAGGGGTCATGACTCAATTGATAGTGGCCGAGAAAGGCCTCATCGGCGTGCAAACTAGTCATGGATTTATCATTAACCTCTAAGCTGATCCACCAAGGCGCGGTAGTCCGCAACCAATGTGGCCTGTAATACTTCTTTTGGGTATTCGTCAGTCACCACGGCTTCGCCCATGCGGCGCAGCAACACCAGACGCAGACGACCGTCGATCACCTTCTTGTCCACCGCCATGTGCTCGAGGAAATGCTCAGGCGTCATGTCCTCGGGCGGCACTACCGGCAAACCGGCCCGCTGAAACAGACGGATACCACGATCTCGTTCCTGTTCGCTGATCCAGCCCAGGCGCGCCGACATCTCCAGCGCCATGACCGTACCTGCCGCGACCGCTTCGCCATGCAGCCAGACGCCATAACCCATGTGGGTTTCGATGGCGTGGCCGAAGGTGTGGCCCAGATTGAGCGTTGCGCGCACACCCGATTCGCGTTCATCGGCGCCCACCACCGCAGCCTTGGCCGCGCAGGAGCGCTCGATGGCGGTCGTCAGGGTGGCCTGATCCAGTCCACGAAGCTTGTCCACATTGTCTTCGAGCCATGTCAGGAAGGGTTCGTCACAAATCAGACCGTATTTGATGACCTCGGCAAGGCCGGCCGACAGCTCGCGTTCAGGCAGGCTGTTCAGCGACGTGGTGTCGATCAGCACGGCCTGAGGCTGGTAGAACGCGCCTACCATGTTTTTGCCCAGCGGATGGTTGATGCCGGTCTTGCCGCCCACCGAGGAATCCACCTGCGAAAGCAGTGTGGTCGGGATCTGGATGAAGTCGACCCCGCGCTGATAGCAGGCCGCCGCAAAGCCGGCCATGTCACCGATCACACCGCCACCCAAGGCAATCACGGTGGTACGACGGTCGTGACGAGCGGTCAGCAGGGCATCGAAAATGAGCTGCAGGGTTTCCCAGTTCTTGAACGCTTCGCCATCGGGCAGCACGATCGGCAGAACGTTGTAACCGGCCAGGGTCTTGGTCAGACGCTCGATGTACAGCGGCGCGACGGTGCTGTTGGAAACGATCGCGACCTGCTTGCCTGCGATATACGGCTTGAGCAGTTCAGGCCGATCCAACAGGCCTTCGCCAATATGGATCGGGTAGCTGCGCTCGCCGAGCTCGACCTTGAGTGTCTGCATGAGTCCCCACAGTGTTCTAACAATTGGATGCCTGTTCGACGAGAAAGCGCCGATACGGACCACGGCGCAAGGCCATTTGGCGACCCTGCTTTTTATGGTCGCCGAGGATAGCGCATTTCCGCGCGTGCTTTAACGGGGAGGAAGCTCGGCCAACAGGGCAAGGATGTCAAGAACGACCATTCGAGGCGGCCGCTCATCGGTTTCGATGATGACATCGGCGATTTCGCGGTACAGCGGATCGCGAATCGCCAACAGGTCGCGCAGCACCCGCGCAGGATCGGCGGTGCGCAGCAGCGGCCGATTGCGGTCGCGAGACGTGCGGCCGACCTGTTGCTCGACCGACGCGTGCAGATAGACCACGCGCCCGCCGGCATGCAGGGCACGACGGTTTTCTTCGCGCATGACCGCGCCACCACCGGTTGCGAGCACCACGCCATCAAAGGCGCACAGCTCGGCAATCATGGCTTGTTCACGATCACGAAAGCCCGCTTCACCTTCCTTGTCGAAAATCCACGGGATATTGGCACCCGTTCGCAGTTCGATTTCCTTGTCGGAATCCTTGAACGGCAGTCGAAGCTCTTTGGCCAGCAGGCGGCCGATGGTGCTTTTGCCAGCCCCCATCGGCCCCACAAGTATTAAATTTCGCACAGAATCAACGACTCACAGCAATCGCCTGGTTGTTCATGATACGCGGAGTGAGGAACACCAGCAGCTCGGATTTCGATTCCGTGACCACATCCCGCCGGAAAAGGCGGCCAACATACGGCACATCGCCCAAATATGGCACCTTGTCGACGACTTTATTCTGCGTGTTGGAGAAAACGCCACCGATGACGATGGTCTCGCCGTCGGAGACCAGCACCTTGGCGTTGACCTCGTTTTTCTTGATCGGCGGCACGCCCAGAACGGTGTTGACGTAGTCAGGTTCGTCCTTGGTGACCTTCACTTCCATGATGATGCGGTTGTCCGGGGTGATCTGCGGGGTCACCTCCAGCGACAGCGACGCTTCCTTGAACGAAACCGAGGTTGCACCGCTGGAGCTCGCTTCCTGATATGGCACTTCGGTACCTTTCAGGATTTTCGCGGTTTCCTTGTCGGAGGTGACGACTTTGGGCTGTGAAACCACTTCACCGTTACCGGTTTTCTCCATGGCAGTCAGTTCGAGATCGAGGATCGTGTTGT